>DWVA01000241.1 GCA_019120475.1 Candidatus Blautia intestinipullorum
CAGCCGCAGGAGGAAACAGATGAGTGAAAAAATAAAGGAAAGCTTAAAGATCGTCAGCCAGGAAAAAATTGCCTCAGACATCTACAGTATGTGGCTTCAGGCAGACCATATGGCGGATATTTCCAGGCCGGGTCAGTTCCTTTCTCTTTATACCCGGGACGGCAGTAAACTGCTTCCCCGGCCGATCAGTATTTGTGAGATTGACAGAGAAAACAGAAGAATCCGTCTTGTTTACCGTGTGACCGGAAAAAATACAGGTACGGAAAGCTTTTCCAGACTGCATCCGGGAGTTCCTGTTGAAGTCCTGGGACCTTTGGGAAACGGCTTCCCTCTTGACGAAGCGGAGGGAAAGCGTGTGCTTCTGATGGGCGGAGGAATCGGAATCCCGCCAATGCTGGAGACAGCAAAAGAATTGAACGCGGAAAAAACAGCAGTCCTGGGATACCGGGACGAACTGTTCTTAAATGAAGAATTCGCGGAATACGCAAAGGTATATGTCTCAACAGAGGACGGAAGCTCCGGTACAAAAGGCAATGTTATGAACGTGGTGCAGGAAAAGGCCCTTGAGGCGGACGTGATCTTTGCCTGCGGTCCCGCGCCCATGCTCAGGGCGATCAAGAAGTATGCCGAAGAGAAGAAAATCCCCTGCTGGATTTCCATGGAAGAACGTATGGCCTGCGGGATCGGGGCTTGTCTGGCCTGCGTCTGCAGATCAAAAGAGATAGACGAACATTCCCAGGTGCACAACAAACGCGTCTGCAAGGACGGACCGGTATTTTTAAGTACGGAGGTGGAATTATGACAAAGACAAGTGTGGTTTTAGCCGGTGTGGAACTGAAAAATCCGGTCATGACTGCCTCCGGTACCTTCGGCTCAGGAATGGAATACAGTGAATTTGTAGATCTGAACCGTCTGGGCGCAGTAGTTACCAAAGGTGTTGCCAATATTCCGTGGCCGGGAAACCCAACTCCGAGAGTTGCGGAAACACCCAGCGGGATGCTGAACGCCATTGGGCTTCAGAATCCGGGAATTGATGTGTTCTGCAGCAGAGATCTTCCTTTTCTGAAGAAATATGATACGAAAGTAATCGTAAATGTCTGCGGAAAAACAACGGAAGACTACTGTCAGGTAGTAGAACGTCTGGGCAGCGAGCCGGTGGATCTTTTGGAGATCAATGTGTCCTGCCCGAATGTAAAAGAGGGCGGCATTGCTTTCGGGCAGGATCCGAAAGCTCTGGAAGCCATTACAAAAGAAGTGAAAAAATACGCAAAACAGCCGGTGATCATGAAGCTGAGCCCAAATGTGACAGATATTACGGAAATGGCCCGGGCTGCGGAAGCAGGGGGAGCGGATGTGCTTTCTCTGATAAATACGCTGACAGGAATGAAGATCGATATCAAAAGAAGAAGATTTGCCCTGGCAAACAGGACCGGCGGCATGTCCGGCCCGGCGGTAAGACCGATTGCTGTACGTATGGTATATCAGGTGGCTCAGGCAGTGAAACTGCCGATCATCGGAATGGGAGGCATTGCTACGGCAGAAGACGCCCTTGAGTTTATTATGGCAGGAGCTACGGCAGTTTCCGTGGGAACCGCGAATTTCTACAATCCCTATGCTTCAGTTGAGATCGCAGCGGGGATTGAGGCGTTTATGGAGGAAGAAAAAGTTTCGGACATCCGGGAACTCATCGGTGCGGTAAAATAAAATCAGAAGGCAGGGAAAGTGCCTGTAAATACGGAGGTTTTAAGAGATATGGAACAGTATAAGCAGGAATTTATCGAATTCATGGTGGACAGCAATGTGCTGAAGTTCGGAGAGTTTACCTTAAAGAGCGGAAGAAAATCTCCCTTCTTTATGAATGCGGGAGCTTATGTGACGGGTTCCCAGTTAAAGCGTCTGGGTGAATATTACGCAAAGGCGATCCATGACAAATACGGCGATGATTTTGACGTGCTTTTCGGACCGGCTTACAAGGGAATCCCTATCAGTGTGGTGACTGCCATTGCATACAGCGAACTGTATGGAAAGGAAGTCCGCTACTGCTCAGACAGAAAGGAAGAAAAAGACCACGGAGCGGATAAGGGAAGTTTTCTGGGCAGCAAGCTCATGGACGGCGACAGGGTAGTCATGATCGAGGATGTGACGACCTCCGGCAAATCTATGGAGGAAACAGTTCCCAAGGTAAGAGGGGCGGCTGACGTAGAAATCGTAGGTCTTATGGTATCTCTGGACCGTATGGAAGTAGGCAAGGGCGGAGAAAAATGCGCTCTTGAGGAAATAAAAGACCTTTATGGCTTTGAGACGAATGCGATCGTCAACATGAAGGAAGTAGTGGAACATCTGTATAACAAAGAATACAAAGGAAAAGTGATCATAGACGATACACTGAAGACCGCTATTGACGAATACTACCGTCAGTACGGAGCAAAATAGAAAAACGGATGCTTTTCTGCGGCGGCAGAGAGGCGCGGTCAAGGTATTCAGTTATAAGGAGGAATAGCCGTGAACGAGAAGATTTACAGAACAATGTCCGGAGCCGGAGTCTGCAGTCTGGTCATAGGGATTATTACTCTGGCAACGGGAATTGCGGCTGGTGTTCTTATGATCATCAGCGGAGTAAGATTGTTAAAAAGAAAATCGGATATTCTGATATAGGGGAAAATTTTGAAAAACGAAACAAAACGCGCAATACGGCGGATTGGTATTTTTCTTTTTGTGGTCTACGTCCTGCTGCTGCTCTATTTCCTGTTTTTTTCGGAAGCTTACGGACGTGTGGCAGAGGCGGAACGTGAATACCGGTACAACTTTGTTCCTTTCGTAGAGATCAGAAGATTTTGGGTGTACAGAGACCAGCTTGGTCTCTTTGCCCTCTTTACGAATATTTTGGGAAATGTGATCGGATTCATCCCGTATGGATTTATTCTTCCTGTTATCTGCCGGAAGTGGAGAAACGGATTTTTGATCGTCCTGTCGGGATTCTGTTTAAGTCTCTGTGTGGAATCAATACAGCTTGTTACAAAGGTAGGCTGTTTTGATGTGGACGATATGATTTTAAACACATTGGGGGCGGCGCTGGGCTATGCCGGCTTTGCCGTCTGCGATCATCTGAGGAGAAAGCATTATGGCAAAAAGGTATAGATATTCTTTTGTAAAAAGAAAAGAAGCCGGAAAGGGAAAGCTGTCGGTGGGACTGGCGGCCGCGTCTCTCCTTCTTTTTGTAGCCGCTGTTCTTACAGCCTATGGGCTGAATGGAAAATATGGTTTTATTGTAGGAGGTATCTGTCTTTTTGCCGCAATGCTTTCCGTTTATGGATTTATTATGGGGCTTTCAAGTTTTTCTGAAGAAGAGCGTATGCACCGTACCAGCACAGTAGGTTCAATACTGAACGGCGTGATCATGGTAGGATGGCTGGGCTTTTTTTTAATGGGAGTGTGAAAATGGAACGTTTAAAAAAACAAATGGAATTTATTGTGGAAGTTGATAAAGTAAAAAAAATCATCCGCCAGACCTATCTGGCAGATGCGAGCCGCAAAGAGGACGACGCGGAGCATTCCTGGCATCTCGCTCTTATGGCGGTGCTCCTGAAGGAATATTCCAACGAGGAGGCGGATCTGGCAAAGGTTATTCCCATGGTTCTGATCCACGATCTTGTTGAGATCGACGCAGGGGATACCTATGCTTATGACGAGGCGGGAGCCGCCACAAAGAAAGAGAGAGAAACAAAGGCGGCGGACCGTATTTTCGGTCTTCTTCCTGAGGATCAGGGTGCCTGGTTCCGGGCGCTGTGGGAAGAGTTTGAGGCATACGAAACTCCGGAGGCAAAGTTTGCTCATGTGCTTGACAACTGCCAGCCTCTTTTGCTGAACGATGCTTCAGACGGCAAAAGCTGGGCGGAGCATAAAGTGAAAAAAAGCCAGATTTATAAAAGAAACGAGCATACTCCAGAAGGTTCCAGGGAAATCTGGGAATATATGAAGGAACTGGTAGATAAGCATATCCGTCTCGGACATGTGATCGACGCATAATTTCAGCGCGCCTCAGTAAAGAAAATAACGGACATATGGGGAACAAGGGAATGTATGTCCGGATGAAAAAGGAGATGATCAGTTGGACGAATGGCTGATGGAACGGTATTCTCTGGCAAAAGGGAGAATATGGGAAATATGTACAGAAAAGACAATAAAGGAAACCTATGCTGATTTTTTCCGAAAGACAGCGGAGTTCCTGAAAAAAACAGGAGAAATTCTGGAAAGAGAGGAAGATGCTCTTTCTCTGGCCGAATACGAGGCGGAGAACAGAAGTCTTTATGAAGAACTGTTTCCGCAAAATTATGGGACTTCCTATGGAAATCCCGCTTATGCGGAAAAAACGCTGGGGGATTATGGGAAGGCATTTACCTTTCTGTATGCAGAGCTTCGGGGAACTATTGCCTATGCTTATGAAAAAAAGTGGTGGGATTATCTTGTATGCGCGGAGCTTTTCCTGGAAATCCATTCTGCCTTCGGAGAGGAAGAGCTGCCTTCCGCGAAAACCGTACAGGAAATCCTCCGCTCCTATGTCAATGACTATTGTCAGGATATGATGGAACAGAGGATAGCCGAAGGTGTGGATCCGGAGCTGGATTTCGCAGTACGGATTGTTATGGAATCGGATCTTGCAGATCTCAGATATCTTTATCGTTATGGGGAGTATGTTTCCGGAAACGAAACAGGAGTGGCAGAGTTCCTTAATTCGCTTTCCCAGGACGAAATCGACAGTATGGCAAGAACCTATACAGAGGGCTACCGCATCGGATTTATAAACGGCAGAAAGGATATCTCCAAAAAGAAAACCGTAAATATCCGTTATAATCTGGGATTTGAGCGTATGGTGCGCTCTGCTGTTCTCCAGTTCAGGGCTATGGGGCTTGAACCGGTGATCTACCGTCATGCCACCCATGCGGTAAACAAAAGAGGAAACGCCCGTGTGGGATATACGGGAGGAATCCCCAATCCTCAGTATGATTACGACCACCGTCAGGACTGCGCCCTGTTTCTGGACAGTGATTTTGTAAAGAGAAAGCTGCGCTCTATGCAGACGGCTTACGAAAATTATAAAGAACTGGCGGATGTTCACGGCGGCCCGGCATGTATCGAAACCTTTGGAGAAGAACCGTTTGCCCCCCAGCCGAAGCCGGAGGCGTGGACGCTTACCGAAGCCCAGCAGAAGCTTCAGGTGGAGCTGGACAATGAATCCGGCCAGATTGTAAACAGGTATATCAAAGGGGATGAGCGAAGCTTTACGATCATTGCCTATCCGGTTCCGGAAATCGGGGAAAAATTTCCGGAGATCTTCCGGGAGATCGTGAAGATCAATACTCTGGATTATAAGCAGTATGAACGTATCCAGCAGACGATCATTGAAACCCTGGATACCTGCCAGTGGGTGGAAATCAAGGGAAAAGACGGCAATGAGACGGATCTGATCATCCATCTTCATACGCTGGAAGATGCGGCGCGGCAGACGAACTTTGAGAACTGCGTGGCGGATGTGAATATTCCTGTGGGAGAAGTGTTTACATCTCCGGAGCTTGCGGGAACAGGGGGAATCCTTCATGTAAAGAAAGTTTATCTCAATGGTCTGCAGTTCAGGGATCTGAAGCTGGTATTCGACTGCGGACAGGTGATCGATTACTCCTGCTCGAATTTTGAGAGCGAGGAGGAAAACAGGGCGTATATTGAAGATAATATTCTTTACCATCATCCCAAGCTGCCTATGGGAGAATTTGCCATCGGCACAAATACGACTGCCTATGTAGCCGCGGAAAAATACGGGATCGCGGAAAAGCTGCCGATTCTGATCGCGGAAAAGATGGGCCCTCATTTTGCTGTGGGAGATACCTGCTACAGTTGGGCGGAGGATACTCCTGTGTACAATCCCGACGGAAGAGAGATCATTGCCCGGGACAATGAGATTTCTATTTTGCGAAAAGAAGATCTCAGTCTTGCCTATTACGGCTGCCATACAGATATTACCATACCTTATGAGGAACTGGGCAGTATCGCGGTGATCGATGAAGAGGGAGAGCGGATCTTTATCATTGAAAACGGACGGTTTGTCCTGCCGGGAACAGAGGAGCTGAACCGGCCGTTTGAGGAAGAACAGAAGTAAGAAAAGAAAAAATCAGGAAATTTTTGGCTGTGAACATATTTCTTTTGGGGAAATTTGTTGACACAAAAATAGAATCTTAGTAGAATCAACCTGGAATGAAGAAAAAGGAGGCCTACCAATGAAAAAAGTTGGAATAGTAATGGGAAGCGATTCAGATATGCCGGTTATGAGCAAAGCGGCGGCGATTCTTGACAAACTGGGAGTGGAGTATGAGATGAAAATCATTTCCGCCCACAGAGAACCGGACGTATTTTTTGAATATGCAAAGAGTGCGGAAGAAAAAGGATTAAAGGTGATCATTGCCGGCGCCGGAATGGCAGCTCATCTGCCGGGAATGTGCGCGGCGATCTTTCCCATGCCGGTGATCGGAATTCCGATGCACACCACGTCTCTGGGAGGAAGAGATTCTCTTTATTCTATCGTTCAGATGCCTTCCGGAATCCCGGTGGCTACCGTTGC
Organism: Candidatus Blautia intestinipullorum; assembly: GCA_019120475.1. Lineage (GTDB taxonomy): Bacteria > Bacillota > Clostridia > Lachnospirales > Lachnospiraceae > Blautia_A > Blautia_A intestinipullorum. The sequence continues at coordinate 6,611 of DWVA01000241.1, forward strand.
CATCAATGGCGGCGCAAACGCGGGACTTCTGGCGGCAAAAATCCTTGCGACTTCAGATCCGGAGCTTCTTGCCAGACTGAAGGACTACAGCAAAGAACTGAAAGAACAGGTAGAAGCAAAGGATGCCAGACTGCAGGAAGTCGGCTATCAGAATTACTAAAAAGACGCAGTGCAGAGATAAAGAAGGAAAACAGTGGAGGATATTATGGATTATAAGAACGCTGGTGTTGATATTGAAGCAGGTTACAAATCAGTAGAATTGATGAAACAGCATATTGCAAAGACCATGAGACCGGAAGTACTCGGAGGGATCGGAGGATTTTCGGGGGCTTTTTCCATGAAGGCATTTCAAGATATGGAAGAGCCTACTCTTGTATCCGGAACAGACGGTTGCGGCACAAAGGTGAAGCTGGCAATGGTAATGGATAAGCATGATACCATAGGCATCGACGCAGTGGCAATGTGCGTCAACGATATTGCATGCGCCGGCGGGGAACCTCTGTTTTTCCTGGATTATATTGCCTGCGGCAAAAACTATCCGGAAAAAATCGCGGAAATCGTCAGCGGAGTAGCGGAGGGATGCGTGCAGGCAGGCGCCGCTCTGATCGGTGGGGAGACAGCGGAGCATCCGGGGCTTATGCAGGAGGATGAATACGATCTTGCAGGCTTTGCGGTAGGTATCATTGATAAAAAAGATCTGATCACAGGGGAGGCTGTAACTCCGGGAGACGTGCTGGTAGGAATCGCTTCTTCCGGCGTGCACAGCAATGGATTCTCTCTTGTGCGCAAGGTGTTTGAGATGACAAAGGAATCTCTCGGCACTTATTATGAAGAACTGGGAACAACTCTGGGCGAGGCGCTTCTCGCACCGACAAAGATCTATGTAAAGGCTCTGAAGGCTGTAAAAGAGGCCGGCGTGCGTATTCACGGCTGCAGCCATATCACAGGCGGCGGTTTTTATGAAAATGTTCCCCGTATGCTGAAAGAGGGAACAAGAGCTGTGATCGAGAAGAACAGCTATGAAGTGCCTGCAATTTTTAAGCTTCTGGCAGAAAAAGGAAATATTGAAGAGAAGATGATGTACAACACTTACAATATGGGTCTTGGCATGGTGCTTGCCGTTTCGCCGGAGGATGTGGACAAGACGATGGAAGCAGTCCGCAGCGCAGGTGAGACTCCTTATGTGGTGGGCCGTGTTGAAGCAGGCGAAAAGGGAGTGGATTTATGCTGAAGCTTGGAATCCTGGTGTCGGGAGGCGGCACAAACCTGCAGGCGATCCTGGATGCCATAGAGGAAAAGAAGATCACAAATGCAGAAGCGGCGGTTGTGATCAGCAACAACGCCGGAGCATACGCTTTGGAGCGGGCCAGGAAAAAAGGTATTC
>DWVA01000242.1 GCA_019120475.1 Candidatus Blautia intestinipullorum
GTGACGGCCCCGCAGAAGCGGAAAGTACGCTACTGTGTCAAGCTCAAAAAGATAGGGACAGGTGACGCGGAAAAAATTTCCCATCATCAGATCGGTGTACCATACGGACTGAAGCTCTGAAAGGCAGTCGAAAACATAGAAGGCGTCCCGGCCTTCCTGAGTGATCTGATCATAAATAGCTACGGTAAACGTTTCAAATCCGTCGTCCGGATTGAAATGATACACCTTGATCCCGCTCAAATCCCTCAGAACAGGTTCATGCTGGGCGAAACGGATATAAATTACATTCCGCCCGTCTTTGACAGCCTGTCTCGCAAAAGGTTCCGCAAAGAAGCGGAATTCATCGATATCTGACACCTGCCATACCACATTGTCTCCCAGACGGATATGATCCAGGATCTTGTCCATTTGGGGAAATCCACTGTTGATCTTATCAAATGCTGCCATAAAAACCTCCTCAAAAAAATAAGGACAAAGAAGTACTGCTGCAGAAACTTCTTTGTCCTCTGTGATGAGTCTACTATACCATACGTCCCGCGTTTATTCAACAAAAAGAAAGTACTTTCAAAACAGGCGGGGACGTCTTATAATAAAAGCAGTGAAAACGGGAAGGATCTGCGAAAAGCGAAGGAAACACTGACGGCAAAATAGCTCCTTCCAGGAAGATAGCGGCGGAGGAACATAGATGAAAGCACAGCTTGATATAGAAAAATTCGAAAATTTTATTTCCCAGTATCCGATATATGAATACAGGATACTGAACACAGAAGGACTGCATACACGGGAACGGGTGCGGATCATATGCAGGGAGGAATGCGAGCGCTACGGCACTACCTGGGCCTGTCCTCCGGCAGTAGGCACCCTTGAGGAATGCGGCAACAGGATACACAGTTATGAGAGCGCTGTTTTTTTCTCCAGCGTGGCGGAAGTTTCTGACCTTCTGAACATGGATGAGATGCTTGCCACCAGAAGAGCCCATGAAGATATGACAGGGGAGGTGGCGGCCTTTCTGGAAAAGGAAGGCTTTGAAACTTTTACCCTTTCCACAGAGTCCTGCGACATCTGTGAACAATGCGCCTATCCCCAGGGAAAACCATGCAGACATTCGGAGAGGATGCATCCCTGTCTGGAAAGCCACGGCATCGTTGCCTCTGAGATCGTGGAGTCTGAAAAAATGGAATATAATCTGGGAGGAAACACGATACTCTGGTTTTCTATGATTTTGTTCCGGGCATGACATAAAGACGATTTTTCCGGCATAAATTAGCGATAGAGCCGGAGGTGTTTTATGAAAAAAAGACAGCGTCTGAAAGAGCAGCTTGTGACGGCCCTGGAAATCCCCCGTGACCTGGCCTGCCGGGAAACGATCGTGACTTTTACCGGAAGGAATCAGGCGGTGATAGAAAATTACCGGAGCATCCTGCGGTATACCAGAGAAGAGATCGTAGTGCTTACTTTCCGGGGAAGGATCACAATTTCCGGGAAAAGGCTGGAAATTCCCTGGTATACCTCTGACGAGATGATGCTCACAGGAGTCATTTCCGGCATGAATCTGGAACAGTAGGAGGCGCTTATGGAAAAATTTCTGCGTTTTCTGTCAGGCTATGTAAAGATCAGAGTACAGGGAGAGCAGGGAGAACGCTTTCTGAATCTTTGCAGAAGCAGAGGAGTGGATATGCGGCAGCTTTCCCGGAGGGAGGACGGCAGTCTGGTCTGCTATCTTTCCGTCCGCCATTTCTTTCTTCTTTCTTCCATACATAAAAAAACAAAAGTACAGATTCATATTTTGGAAAAGCATGGCTTGCCCTTCTTTTTTGTCAGGAGCAAAAAAAGAAAGGCATTTTTTCTTGGCATCCTTCTCTGCGCGATCCTGCTTTTTGTTTTTTCCGGCCGCATCTGGAACATCCACATTGAAGGGAATGTCCAAAACAGCACTCCGGAGATCCTGGAATTTCTGGAGGAACAGGGCGTGCGCCATGGGATCCGGAAGTCCCGGGTGAACTGCAGCGGCATCGCGGCGGCAGTGCGGCAGAATTATCCGGAGATCACCTGGGTGTCCGCTCGGATAGAAGGCACAAAACTGATCCTTACCATGCAGGAGGGAATTTTTGTACAGGAAACAGAGGACAGCAAAGAAGAGCCCTGCAGTATCGCGGCAGATGAAGACGGCCTGATAGTAGAAATGGTTACAAGAACAGGAGTCCCTCAGGTAAAGCCGGGAGACATGGTAAAAAAGGGGGATATTCTGGTCCTTGGGCGGCTGGATTTAAGGAACGACAGCCAGGAAGTCATCCGCTGTGAATATGTCCATGCGGACGCGGATATTTATATAAAAAGAAATCTCTCCTATTACGCGGAACTTCCTATGGAATATGAAAAGGAAATTCCCGCAGGAAAGGAGAAAAGAGGCTTTTACCTGAAAGCGGGAGACTGGTATCTGGAGTGGGGAGGCAAAGCGGAAAAAGGGCAGCACAGAACTGTGGAGGAGTTTCCCTTACGTATTACGGAGAATTTTGTCCTGCCGGTCTCCCTGGGAAAAATTTCTGTAAAAACATATGAAAAAAGGAAAGAAACCTATACGGATGAGGAAGCCAGGGCGGAGTCTTTTCAAAGACTTCAGGAATATGAAGAAAAATTAATGGAAAAAGGGGTTCAAATATCCGCAAATAATGTTAAAATAGAGGTTGATCATAAAACCTGCATAAGCAGCGGGAGATTGGAGATCATTGAGAAAATCGGAAAGGATATTCCAGTGGAGAAGCTGGAGGATCCTATAGAAAGGACAACAGAGGATGGCTAACAGTATTATCGAGCTGCACGTC
>DWVA01000243.1 GCA_019120475.1 Candidatus Blautia intestinipullorum
GTGTGAGGCGAACGCTCATCCCAGCTGAGCTATGCTTCCATATCTCTATTATAGTACTTTATCATAAGAAATCAATAGAGAATTTGAGCAACGGGCTGCAGAAAAATATCTATCCTTATAAATTCCTTAGAATTGCTTTTTATACTGATCGTACAAAAACAGATCAGTAGGAGGAGAAAGATGGAACCAGATATGATCGTGATAAAAAATCTGTCCAAGGAGTTTAAGGGCCAGAAAGTGCTGAAGGACATTACAATGCACATTCCGGAAAATTGCGTGTATGGACTTCTTGGACCGAACGGCGCGGGAAAGTCCACCCTGCTTAAAATGCTTACAGGACTTTCAAGGCCAAGCTCGGGAGCGGTATTTTTCCGGGGACATAAATGGAGCCGGGCGGATCTTGCGGAGACAGGAGCATTGATCGAAACGCCGCCTATTTATGAGAACCTTACCGCATGGGAAAACATGAAAGTCCGGGCGCTGCTGCTGGGAGTGGATGATGAGAGGATACGGGAGGCTTTGGAGCTGATGGATATTGCAGATACAGGGAACAAAAAAGCAGGTAAGTTTTCTCTGGGGATGAAGCAGAGACTGGGGATCGCCCTTGCGCTTTTAAATCGCCCCAGGCTTCTGGTGCTGGATGAACCGATCAATGGTCTTGACCCGCTGGGGATCCAGGAACTCCGCAGGCTGATACGAAGCTTTCCGGAAAAGGGGATTACGGTGATCCTGTCCAGCCATATTCTCAGTGAAATCAGTCAGACAGCGGATTATATCGGAATTATCACGGACGGCAGACTGGGATTTGAAGGGAAAGTAGAGGAACAGGAAGATCTGGAAGGGCTGTTTATGAAGGTCGCGGCGAAAGGAGGGGACCGACGATGAGTGATTTTTTCGCGGCGGAAAAATTAAAATACCGCCATACATCCATGAAATGGATCACAGTTATCATGCCTCTTGCCGCGGTTTTTCTTACTGCGTGGCTGACCCACAGCTATTTTGCGGTTGACAGCTATAACTGGTGGTATACCGGATTATATCCCGGCTTTCTGGGAATTGTCTGCAGTATGATCGGCGGAAAAGATGCGCGGAAAAAGAATTATACCATCTGGTCCCTTCCCTGCAGTATGAAAAAGATATGGGACGCGAAAATACTTGTAGGGGCTGTGATCTCCGGCGCTGCCATGGCGTTTGTAGTGATTTTTACGATTGCTGCGGGAATGATGCTGGAAAAAGTCCTGCATGTACAGTTTATTTTTGCTCCTTCCCTGAAAATGCAGATTCTGGCAGGGATCATCATATGGCTGACCACCCTGTGGGAGATCCCTTTTTGTCTGTTTCTGTCCCAGAAAACGGGAACTTTTCTGATGCTGGTCCTTCATATGGGATTTTATGTTGTCTTGTCGGCTTTTGTTTCTTTGAAACCCTGGTTCGCCTTATTTCCGGGAGCTATCACCGCAAGACTGATGTGTCCTGTTCTGGGCGTGCTGCCCAACGGACTGATCCTTCAGCCGGGACAGATGACTTACTCGCCCGGACTTGCCGAAATAAACAGTCTGTTTATCGGTATTCCTGCGGCGCTGCTCTGGTTTGCCTTATTCTGGGCGGGGAGCAGAAGATGGTTTGAAAGGCAGGTGGCTCCAAAATGAAGGCTTTTATCCGGGGGATGAGAGGGGAGCTGCTGAAAATGAGACATACTTTTCTGCCGCTTCTTCATATAGGTGTTCCGGCGCTTGGATGCGGGGTGTTTTTGCTGTATTACCGGTTTTCCGGATGGGACGAGATAAACCGGATATCCGGCTATGCGCAGGTGATAGGTGTGTCTCTGCCGTTTATGGCAAGTATTGTATGCGCGGGAAACATACGGCTGGAGGAGAAGAATCATTTTCAGGTTCTGTTGGGGGGCTGGAAAGAAAAATGGAAAGGACTGGCAGCGAAATACCTGGCGCTTGCCGGAATGGGACTGCTGGCGATAACAGGAGCTTTGGCTCTTTTTGGAGCAGGCTCCTTCCTTCTTCTGCCTTCTGATCCCGCAGAAGGAAGAAGTCTTACAGCCGGAATATATCTTCTTCTGGCGGCGGCGCTTTTTCTGGGAAGCCTTCCGCTGTACCTGGAGCATCTGTTTCTGAACCTGGCGTTTTCCGGAACTGTGTCTCAGTGTGCGGGAGTGGTGCAGTTTTTGCTGTCCGCTTTGTTTCTTACAGGTTTGGGCGAGGGAAGGTGGCAGTTTTTTCCCTGTACCTGGAGCGCAAGAGGAGCGATGTTCGCGTTGGCCGGCATATACCGAAAAAAATCAGGCGCGATGTATTTTTCAGAATTACAGAGAACTGTTTTTATCTGTCTGTTGCTCCTGGTTTTTATCTGTGTCATAATTGGTTTGTGGTATCACTATTTTGAAGGAAGGCAGTGCAATGATTGAAATACTGGCGATAGACGACGACAGAGGAATCCTTGAGGTGATCCGTAAGGCTCTTTCCAGATCGGGATATATGGTGACGGTTCTGGACGATCCTTTAAAGCTGGATGAAAATTCCCTGGGAAAATACCAGTTGATCCTGCTGGACGTGATGATGCCGGGAACAGACGGATTCACTCTGTGCCGGAAGATCAGGGATCAGGTGGATTGTCCGATCCTGTTCCTTACAGCCAAAACAGAAGAAAAAGACCTGATGGAAGGTCTTGGGATCGGCGGAGATGATTATATTACAAAACCTTTTGGGATTGGAGAGCTGCGGGCGAGAGTGGCCGCTCATATCCGCCGGGAAAACAGAGAGAAGAAACATGCCGTCTATGTTGGTGAAGTGCGTTTTTCGCTTCAGGAGAGAAAGATTTTCTGCAGGGATGCGGAAATCGCGTTTACAAAAGCGGAGTACGGTATCTGCGAATTTTTGGCGCTGAACCGGGGTCAGGTGTTTTCCAAAGAACGGATCTTAGAGCATGTATTTGGATACGACGGTGACAGCAGCGATTCGGCGATCACCGAGCATGTAAAAAATATACGGGCGAAATTTCAGAAGTTTGAAATAAATCCTATTGAGACAGTATGGGGGATCGGATATCGGTGGAAATAAAAAAGAAACAGAAAACATTGTCAGGACTGTTCCTGAAATTTGCGGTTTTATTTTGTGTAAATACGGTTCTGATCGTTGCCGGGAATATTCTTCTGGCTTTTATCTGCGCTTATGCAGGATGGATCCTGCCCGCCAATTACGCGGAAAATCAACTGACAGAATATACTGTGGAGATTCAGCGCGCCGGCAGCTCGCCGGAACAATGGATTCCCCCCGGCTGCTCATACGGAATATATGATGAGCAGGGAAACTGGATATCAGGAAATTTTACGGAAGAAGAAAGGGAACCGGCCTGGGCGAAGTATAAAAATGAAAATATGTACGCTTCGGCAGGAAATTATTATCGTTTTATCCCCCAGGAAAACGGCAATATCTGTATTGTACGGTATGATCTGTATATGAGATATTCCTGGGATGTGCTGAACCGTATCCTGCCTGGTCCGGAGCTTTTGTTCTTCATACTGGACGGGGTGCTTTTTGTTATAAATGCCGTTTTTCTTTCCAGATATTTTGCCGGAAAAGTGAACAGAGAACTGGGAGAGCTGCGGGAGATTACGGAAAAGATCGGGTCAAATGATCTGGAATTTGAAACGCATCCCTCGGACATCAAAGAGATCGACGCAGTGATGTCGTCGCTTTCGCATATGAAAGAAACGCTCAGAGAGTCTCTGACAGCGCAGTGGGATATGGAACAGCAGAAGCAGGAGCAGCTGGCTTCCCTGGCTCATGACATCAAGACGCCCCTTACGATTATCAAGGGAAATGCGGAGCTTTTGGCGGAAGAAGAATTATCTTTGGAAAACAAAGAATGTACAGAATATATCCTGTCAAATGTGAGCGATATTGAACAGTATCTGGAACATATCAGACAAGTATTATATGGGATCAGTATGGAATACGAGGCCGGGAAAATTTCCTGTGTCCGGCTGTGCGGAATGCTTCGTCAGGCGGCGGTGCAGGTAGCCGCAGCAGAGAAGATTCCTGTTATCTTTGATATAGAAATACCGGAGGAAAAAGCAGCGGGGAAATCCGAAGAAGCAGAGAAATTCCGGGGAACGGGAATGGAAGTGCCGTACAGGGGCAGACCGAGTACGTCTGAAATGTCAGGCGGTGAAATTTCCTGTGTTCCCGAGAGCATCCTTCGGGCGTGGAAAAATGTTTTGAGTAATGGTGCTGAGCGCACAGACAAAGAATCGGGGCTGGAAGTACGGATACGAATGTGTGGCAGAGACGGGCGGAAATATCTGGAGGCGGCTGTCCGCGATCATGGTCCGGGATTTTCTCAAAAGGATCTGGAATATGCAGCCCGGGAATTTTATAGTGGAGACAGCAGCCGTCATGACAGAAAGCATCAGGGACTGGGACTTGCCATTGCAAAAAGATTTCTGGAAGAACAGGGAGGACGGCTGGAATTTGGCAACCATAAAGAACAGGGAGCTGAAGTAAAATGTCTGATCAGAGTAAACTGAGGAGAAGTGTTTCAGGAGAATTCTGACTGCAGCGCTGCTGATTGTCAGAAGGCAGGCGGGGGACTGGAAACGGAGATCCTTCTTGCACATAGAATGCAAACAGTCCGCGCTGGATATACGGCTGACTGTCAGGTAAGATATCCAAATGGACATATAGGCAGAAGAAAATATCTGTTAATCAACGGTTATGAAAACGAGACAGGACTGATCACTACGTTTGAGAGGAGGATGACAGATGGGAGATCAGAAGGTGGAGTATAAAATTGACGACAGAGAGCTGAAAGCCGATGTATTTCTTTCCCTTGTCCAGCAGGTTTGGCCGGGAGATTATGATTGTGAAAAAACTCAGGAGGCATTAGGGAAAACTATAAATATCACTGCCTACGCAGGACAAAAACTGGCAGGATGCCTGCGGATTCTCTCTGACGGATATTATTTTGGCACGATCACAGAACTGTTGGTTCTTCCGGAATATCAGAGAAGAGGGATTGGGAGCAGGCTTCTCCGGCTTGCAAAAGAGAATGCTCCTACAATGCTGTATTTCGGTGCGCAGCCGGGTTTGGAAAAATTTTACGAAAAGAATGGATGTGAACCAAGTCTGCAATCTTATCAGATAGAAAAAGGTAATATTTAGAAAAATCATATAAAAGGATACTGACGCGCAGCATACTGTGAAAGCCCCGGATTTACGGCATTGCAACTGCCGGTTGACAGATTTTCAAGGGGGATTGGTGGCATGCAACCGGGAGTTTTGCTAGAATTGTGGCATACCAGAGGACGACAGTGTTCATGTACAAATAAGAATACGCTTTAAGTGTCATGTTGTTCCTCTAAAACGCAGACAGTAAAAATGGCATCAGGAAAGGAAAAATGAGATGATACTAGCAGAAAAAATTTTAAACCTTCGCAAGCAAAACGGATGGTCCCAGGAAGAGCTTGCCATGCAGCTTGGAGTATCCCGTCAGTCAGTGTCCAAGTGGGAGAGCGGAACTTCCATACCGGATCTGGAAAGAATCATCAGGCTCAGTCAGATCTTTGAGGTCAGTACAGACTATCTTTTGAAAGATGAGATGGAAAAGCCGGAGACGGATCGTGAGCCGACAGTGGAAAGCGGAATGGAAAATGAAGAAAGTCTGAAAAAAGTCTGTCCGGAAACGGCAGGAGAGTATCTGGAACTGATAAAAAAATATGCTCCCCGTGTGGCGGCTGCAGCAGCAGCCTGTGTTTTCTCTCCAGTACCGTTGATTCTTTTGGCAGGAAATGCAGAACATAAAAAAATTCCTATAAGTGAAGATATGGCCGGAGGGATTGGTACGATTATTATTCTGCTGATAATTGCCTGTGCGGTGGCTGTATTTACTTCTTATGGAATGAAAATGGAGCCGTATGAATTTATAGAAAAAGAGAGTATTGCCACAGAATACGGAGTGGCGGGACTTGCGCAGACCCGCAGGGACAATTTTGCCGGTGTGCATAGAAACTGTGTGATCTGCGGAGTAGTCCTCTGTATTATCAGTGCGATACCGTTAATGATCGCTGCGGCGTTTGAAGCTCCTGAATCTGTGTATGTAAATCTTGTTGCCCTTATCCTTGTTTTTGTGGCATGCGGCGTGGCGTTGTTTGTCTGGTCCGGAATGATCTATGACAGCTATCAGGCGCTTTTGGAGGAGGGAGAATACTCCAGGGAAAAGAAACTCCAGAAGAAGAAAAATTCGCCTTTAACGGGAATATACTGGTGTCTTGTAACGGCTCTTTATCTGGGATCCAGCTTTATAAGCGGGAAATGGGATATGACCTGGATCATCTGGCCTGTGGCCGGAGTGCTGTTTGCCGCAGTACTTGGCGTGGCGAATGCAGTACGTGGAAATAAATGAATAGATTGAAAGAATAATTTCTCAAAATATAAAGGATAAATCTACACGGAACCGCTATAAACCAGAAGAAAATGGTTTATAGCGGTTTTTGTATTCAAAATCAGGTTTTCCTCCTTGACAACTATATCGAACTGCGATATAGTTTATATAACGAGATTCGATATATCGAGATGAAATATAAGAGGTGCATATGGACAATAGGATCAAACGTATTTATGTTCCAATGACGGAAACGGGATTTTATATTTTGTTCTGCCTTCAAAAGCCCCAGCATGGCTATGGGATCGGACAGATGGTTAAAAAGATGACTAAGGGAGAGGTAAGTATCAGTCCGGGAACTATGTATGGAACTCTGGCAAAGATGGAGAAAGACGGCCTGATCAGTTTCTGCTGTGAAGAAAACAAAAGAAAGCTTTACAGAATCACGGATCTGGGCCGCGAAGTCCTGAACATGGAAATCCGCCGTATTGAACGATTGTACAGGAACAGCCGGGAGGAGCTACGATGAAAGATAAAAAAACAATGATTCGTTTTTACACTATCGCTGACTTTAAAGAAGAGGAAAACTGGCTTCGACAGGAACATCGGAACGGATGGAAACTTACGAAAATGAAGCCGCCCTGTTTTTTCAGATTTGAAAGATGCGAACCGGAGGATGTGATCTACCGTCTGGATTTTAAGAATTCTTCCGGAAACAGCGATTATTTCCAGATGTTTGCCGATTATGGCTGGGAATATGCAGCTTCCTGTCTGGGATGGCTGTATTTTCGTAAACCAGCGGCAGAAGTGGAGGAAGAAAACGAGGGGGAAATCTTTTCAGATACCGTTACTAAAATAGACATGATCATGCACATTATGAAGACGCGTATGCTGCCGTGTCTTGCAATCCTTTTGTGCTGCGTTATACCTAATGTGTATATGGCGGCTGAAGAAGGAGCGGGAGTTGGGATTACTTTATTC
>DWVA01000244.1 GCA_019120475.1 Candidatus Blautia intestinipullorum
TTAGTCTTTTTCATATCAACTGACAATTCGTTTACTTCATCGGGATTTTTCAGGTATATTGCAATCTGAAAATACATATGCTATAATGCCGATAGGCTAAAAGATAGAAGTTATCCATGTCGGATAGCAGACGAAAACCCCAGAGGCTGCATCTCTGGGGTTTTCTATTTCCTTTTATCTTCATATTTCAGCGCTCCTATAGCCAAAGATTATCCTTGCGTACTACTTTCAGCGGAATATAATATATCCGTCTTACTTCTCCTTTGAAAAAGCCGCTTTGTATATCTCTTCCTGCTCCGGCAGATGAGTCACAAAGCCTACGGGAATTTTATTATCCGTGGCCTCTATGATCTTTTTTGCTCCTTCCGGGCCAAAAGCCCCGCAGAGCTCGATACAGCCGACCCCTTCCTCTTTATACAGTTCCCGGGCCGCTTCAGCTGCCTCCTGTATATTTGGAACGCCAATGATCCTGGCTGTTCCGTTGTGGATCACAGCCCTGTCCTTTTTACTGTCAAAGTTATTTCCCAAAATCAAAAACGCAAATTTCATCTGAACTTTCTCCTTAAAATATTATTCTAATCAAGAGACTTCAATTTCTCTACAGTATCGTACATAATGGACAGACATTTTTCAAATTCCTCTTTGGAAACTGTGTAGAAATCATCACCCGGATAACGGGCGTCAAAATAGAAATCTGTAAGATATGCCAGTCCCACTGTGTCCAGTTTTAACCCTGGATGCATATCGTTCAGTTTTGACGCTATTTTCTTCATATTATGTTTTCTGAGCAGATCCGACACATCCTCTTCCAGAACTGTCCGGTCCAGATATCCCTTTAGAAATTTTTCTGCCACTTGCTGACACTGTACCGCAAGCTGATTATAAAATGTATTTCCTGTTTTTAACACGGATTCCAGATACTGCAGATCATTTTCCGCTATATCAATATAAGTGTTCCTGATCATTCTACGACCTCCAGAAGCAATTTTTTATCTCTGCTGATTTCTCTTTGAAAAGTCTGGCTGCCAAATTCAGCATTTTCATAGGTATATACTACATCTGTCCGGATTCCCTCTATATCCTCGTCCAATGTCCAGCGAATCATTGCTGAAAGTGTCCGGTCAGTGATTCTTTTTTCCGTCAGTATCAAAAGATCCACGTCACTGGTGCTCCTGACTTCTCCTCTGGCGCAGCTTCCGAAAAGATATACTTTTTTCAGCCCTGGGATTCTGGCCTTTATCAGATAGTCCAGGTCATGAGTAATCTTATTCTGAAATCTTATCGGAAGATTTTCATATTCTTTTTTATATATTTTCACATGATCAGCCAAATTAATTTCCCTCCATCTGTCGTATTCGGCTTATTCCGACCGCTTTCCTATGATTCCAATGAGATTCATATATCTTCCGCCGTCTGCCCGAAGCATTTTCCGGTCTTCTGCGGCATAGGGATTGTCTGTACCCAGCCAGTCCTTCCATGCCTGAGAAAAACAGGACATTTCCCATATTCTGAGGTTGTCCAGCCCCTTCTCGAATTTCGGCCTCCACCATTCGATAGAATGCCACATTGCCAGAGCTTCCTCTTCCCAGTATGGCTTCATTTCCTCCGGAATGTTTTCATGTACTTCATATTTCATACCCGGAACGGCTATTGCCGCAATTCCGTCTTTTTTCAGCAGCGGACGCACTTTTTCCGGGAAAAAGGTATCGTTATTTCCTACATAATGATAGGCGTCCACACTGACCACCGCGTCAAAAAATTCTTCTGCAAAAGGCATATCCTGCGCGTCTGCATGTATGGGAATTATCAGATCATCTACCCCGTTTTTCAGAAACCGCCTGTAATTATCTGTGGCGGATATCCAAAGATCCAGAGCAAATACCTGTACTCCATACTCCTTTGCCAGAAAAACGGAAGTCAGTCCGTTTCCGCAGCCCAGATCAAGAACTCTCATTCCGGATTTCAGCGGAACTTCATTCAAAAGCTCCTCCAGAATCATCATAGAGTTGGGGCCCATCATATTTTCCTTCAGAAAATTTTTGTCATACTTTTCTGTTTTATAAAAATTCATATTATCTGCCTTTCCTTCAGGGAGTGACCGCATATTTGATCACATGATCTTTCTTATTCTCAAACACGTCGTAGGCGTCCATGATCTCATCCATGCCGCACCTGTGCGTGATCAGAAATCCTGCGTCCAGTTTTCCGCAGGCCGTCAGATCCATGATCTCCTGACAGTAACTTCCATCCACTCCGCCGGTTTTAAACACCAGGTTCTTTCCGTACATATCCGGAAGAGGAAGCGTCTGCGGTTCCTCATACATTGCCACAATCACTACTACCGCGTTGGGACGGGCGATTTTCCACGCTGTCTGGAAGGTATCCTTTCCTCCCGCCACTTCAAAGACTGTATCGGCGCCTCTTCCGTCGGTCAGACTTTGTACCGCTTCTTCTATATTATCTCTGCCCGGCATAAGTATCACATCTGCCAGCCCTTTTTCCTTCGCAAGATTCAGCCTGTATTCGTCTGTATCTATCGCAATGATTCTGGCAGGTGTATACAGACGGGCGCAGAGCATCGTACATAAACCTGTGGGTCCCGCGCCGACAACAGCTACTGTATCCGCAGGTTTTATCTCGCCGATTTTCGCGGCCCAGTACCCTGTTGACAGAATATCTCCATTGAATAACGCCTGCTCGTCCGTCACGGAATCAGGAATCAGTGTAAGGCCATTGTCTGCAAAAGGAATTCTGGCATACTCGGCCTGACCGCCGTCAATACGGCATCCCAAAGCCCATCCGCCATGTTCGTCCGTACAGTTATTCACAAACCCCCGTTTGCAGAAAAAACATTCTCCGCAGAATGTCTCCACATTCACCGCCACACGGTCGCCGGGTTTTACTTTCTTCACCGCGCTTCCGGTCTTCACCACTTCTCCCACAAATTCATGGCCCAGAATCGTTCCCGGCACGGCTCTCGGCACAGCCCCGTGTTTGATATGGATGTCGCTGGAACAGATCGTAGTCAGAGTTACCTTAACGATCGCGTCCTTTTCATCCATGATTTCCGGCACAGGACGTTCTTCAAGAACGATCTGCCCGTCTCCCTTATATACAACTGCTTTCATTCCATCCGCCGCCTCTCATAATTTTATATAGTTCTATTGTAGCATTAACAAAAGACAGATGCCATTACTTTTCCGGAGAGTTGCACATCTGATTTGCCATAAAATTTAATCGCCGGGATTTAAAATCTTCTTGACGCATTCTCCTGTGGCGTGCTACAATCATTCCATCCAAAACCTGGTGTGGATTTTTCTGGTTAAGCCACTTTTCGCCACACAACTGTCATCCGGCGGTTGTGTGGCTTTTCTTTTGTCCGAAGCGTTACTTCTCCCAGCGTACGCTCCGCTCTTTTAATTTCCGGCCTGTTCCAGAATTACAAAAAAGCCGCATTACAGCTGAAAACGGAGGCTCAGATAAAAATGAACGAAACCTTTATGAAAGAAAAACCTGTTTTTCCCCTGATCATGTCCATGGCGCTTCCCATGGTGATCTCCATGCTGGTAAATTCCCTCTATAATATTGTAGACAGCTACTTCGTGGCAAAGATCAGTGAAGACGCCATGACTGCCCTCTCTCTGGTCTATCCTGTCCAGAACTTTATCAATGCCGTTGCCATCGGTTTCGGCGTGGGGATTAACGCCCTGATCGCCTTTTATCTTGGCGCGGAAAATAACGAAGCCGCCAATGCCTCGGCTACCCGCGGGACTGTACTGTCAGTAATACACGGAGTCCTTATGACGGTGGGATGTATCGCGTTTATGCCTCATTTTCTCCGCTTTTTTACTCCAGATGTAAGCGTCATAAATCTGGGGCTGCGCTATTCCAATATCGTTTTTGCCTTTTCCGTGATCATTACCCTTAATCTGTCTTTTGAGAAGATCTTTCAGGCTCTTGGAAAAATGAAAGTCACCATGATCGCCCTGATGTGCGGCTGCCTTACCAACATCATCCTGGATCCGGTAATGATCTTCGGACTGGGGCCTTTCCCTGAAATGGGGATTGAAGGCGCGGCTCTTGCCACAGGAATCGGGCAGGTGGTAAATCTTGCCATCTATCTTGTTATTTATAAAGCCCATCCTCTCAGTGTACGTATCACTGGAAAATATCTGAAGCCGGACAAAGGGATCGATCTGCGTCTGTATTCCATCGGAATTCCCGCAGTTCTTAACCTGGCCCTGCCCTCCCTTCTCATCTCTGTGCTGAACAGCCTCCTGGCCGCGTTCTCCCAGAGCTATGTAGTCATCCTGGGAATCTACTATAAGCTGCAGACCTTTCTGTATCTTCCCGCCAGCGGGATCGTTCAGGGAATGCGTCCGGTGATCGGCTATAATTACGGCGCGGGAGAATACAGAAGAGTCCGGAAGATTTATCTTGTTACCCTAGCAATGAGCAGTGTCATTATGATCGCCGGCACAGTTATCTGCCTGGCAGTCCCCGGACAGCTCATAGGGCTCTTTACTGCCAGTGAAGCCACCGTACAGGCCGGACGGACGGCGCTTCGCATTATCAGCGCCGGATTCCTGGTATCCGCCGTATCCGTCACTTCCTCCGGCGCACTGGAGGGACTTGGAAAGGGAACCGCTTCTCTGGTGATCTCCCTGTGTCGTTATGTACTCATTATTCTTCCGGCCGCGTTTATACTGAGCCGCATTCTCGGCGCTTCCGGAGTATGGCACGCCTTCTGGATCGCGGAGGCGGTTACCGCTGTCGTGTCCTTCATGATCAGCAGGAAGAAAGTTTATCTGTAATTTTTCCGGGAATATTACAATCCCGAAATGCATATGCTATAATGCCAATAGGCTGAAAGACAGAAGTTATCCATGTCGGATAGCAGACGAAAACCCCAGAGGTCGCATCTCTGGGGTTTTCTGTTTCCTTTTTATCTCTTCCGGTACAGCCATATCAGCCAGAAAGCCATATCGCCGATCAGCAGTCCCACAAATGCCAGAAGAAACCAGCCCGGCAGATTTCTGACAGTCAGTGTATGCAGGATAAGGTATGTGAAAATAATCACTATGATCAGTTTCATGGTTTTGACCATATATTTCAGGGTGCGGTACACATGCTCCCTGTTTTTTTCTGTAACCTCAACTCCTGTATTCCAGAATTTTGGAAATCGTTCCGTCACAGTGATCAAAAGCCAGATCCCCCATGCTATGGCTATCAGAAAAAGAAGTTCTCCTTTTCCGCCCCAACGGTCGATCTCCCCCGCAAAATTATAATGCATCGGTATTTTATCCGGGATGGAAGACCAGCGGATGAATATATACAAAGAAACTCCAATCATCAGAACCAGGCTCAATATTTCCATAATAACGTCTGCCGCTGTCGGTTTTATCTTCATTATCTCAGCCCTCCTGTAATCACAAATAGGCTCTCCCTCATTAGCGATATTTTATGTCTCTTATTTTCTGCCAGAAAAGTCCGCAGCCGCTTTTATCCAATTCATGAACTCTTCGTCGATCTCCGAAATCTCTGAAATCAGAATATGATGCGTCCAGCGGTGAGGGTACGGCTCTGACACAATGTCGATCCTGGACGATTCTTCTTTATGATCCAATCCGAAGGTAACAACAATATAACTCTTTGGACAGTCTTTTTTCTTTCTCACTCTGGCAAAAGAAACGCAGGAAAACATGTGTCTGTTATAAAAAGAAATCTGTGTTTTCTGAACTTTGATTTCTACATCCGGCACAAGTTCTTCAACGCGCTTTTCAAATTTTTCATACAGCGGCAGAGCTTCCGGCTGTTTATCAAAAAACTGCAGTACTTTTTCATTCATCTTCTATACCTCCCGTCACCTCAAAACCCACTTTAAAATATAGCTACAGAAACACATACGACATCCCAAAGCCCATCCGCCGCCTCTCATAATTATATGTGCTTCTATTGTAGCATTAACGAAAGACAGATGCCATTACTTTTCCGGAGAGTTCTGCGTCTGCTGCGTTTGAAAAATTAATTGACGGAAAATCCTGGAAATAGTAAGATAGGTTTGACAGAAATTCATCAAGATAAATCGGGGCTGCCGGACTGGTATGCCCTTTTTTCATAAAATTCAATAAACTGGTTGTCAGAAAGGAGAATCTACATGAATCTGATTCAGGAAGCTCTGTCCCTTGGTTTTGCCAACGCGGCAGTTATTGATGTGAAAGACCTGGTCTTTGTACTGGAATACCGTAAATTCTGTGAGGAAAATCTCTGCGGTAACTATGGCCTTGTCCCCGCCTGCCCTCCCGCATGCGGTACGGCAGAGGAGATGCGGGAAAAGGCCCTCGCCTATAAAAAAGCTCTGGTGCTGCAGACGATCCTCACACAGTCCCAGGCAGATCCGGCTGTATTCAAAAAAGCCAAACATGAGCATAATATCCTTACGGAAAAAATGGCCGGCAGAATGGAAGCCGCAGGAACCGATGACCTGCTGATCATGAGCGCAGGTCCCTACAAGCGCCATTCCTGTATGTCTGCCTACGGAATAGACGCTCAGAAAATGGCGGACGCCGCAGGCATGGTCTGCTGGGCGGACGACGGAAATACCCGGTTCTTCAGCCAGATTCTTTTCTGAATCCTGATACATCCGGCGTCGGCATACATGATTTCCGGAATATTATTTATTTTGCCCTTGACAAATACCCCATGAGGGTATATATTAAAAGCATCCGGATACCCCATGCGGGTATATTGGATGTATGGGTTATCTTTTATCTGTCATCATTAAATTTTAAAATCCAGGGAGAACTGCTTATGGAAAATAAAAATGTCTGTCCAGGCTGTCAGAAAAAAACCATGCGCACCGAGGAAGAACGCCGCAAACTTGTCAACCGCCTGAAACGGGTGGAAGGACAGATCCGCGGGATCATCGGTATGCTGGAGAACGACGCCTACTGTAATGATATTCTTATACAGTCTGCTGCCGTAAACGCGGCGGTAAACTCTTTTAACAAAGAACTTCTGGCAAGCCATATCCGTACCTGCGTGGCACGGGATATCCGCGAGGGAAAAGACGAAACCATCGACGAGCTGGTAACTACCCTGCAGAAACTGATGAAATAAGGAGGGATTTTTATGGAACAATATACAGTAACCGGGATGAGCTGCGCAGCCTGCAGCGCCCGGGTGGAAAAAGCCGTTTCCCATGTTCCGGGAGTTACTTCCTGTTCCGTCAGCCTTCTGACGAACTCCATGGGCGTGGAGGGAACCGCTTCTCCCCAGGAGATCATCGCCGCTGTGGAACAGGCGGGCTATGGCGCTTCCGTAAAAGGAGCAACGAACGAAACATCCTCTTCTTCCGCTGCCGCCGAGGAGGCTCTGGCGGATCATGAGACGCCGGTTCTGAAGAGGCGCCTGATTGCATCCATCGGCTTTCTTATCATACTGATGTATTTCTCCATGGGACATATGATGTGGAACTGGCCGCTTCCCGCCTGGTTTGAAGGCAACCATATCGCAGTAGGACTGGTACAGCTTCTGCTGGCCGCCATTGTGATGGTCATCAACCAGAAATTCTTCATCAGCGGATTTAAAGCTCTCTGGCACCGCGCTCCCAATATGGACACACTGGTTGCCATGGGATCCATGGCGTCCTTTGTCTGGAGCGTCTACGCGCTCTTCGCCATGACCGGAGCGCAGCTGGAAGGAAATACAGACGCCGTGATGGAATATATGCATGAATTCTATTTTGAATCCGCGGCCATGATCCTGACGCTGATCACTGTAGGCAAGATGCTGGAGGCCCGCTCCAAGGGCAGGACCACAGACGCTCTGAAGAGCCTGATGAAGCTTGCCCCCAAAACCGCCGTAGTCCTCAGGAACGGTCAGGAATCTACAGTTCCCATCGACCAGGTGCATAAAGGAGATATTTTTCTGGTGCGCCCCGGCGAAAATATTCCGGTTGACGGCGTGATCCTGGAGGGAACGACTGCAGTCAATGAATCCGCCCTTACAGGCGAAAGCATCCCTGTAGACAAAACGGAAGGCGATTCTGTCTCTGCGGCCACTGTCAATCAGTCCGGCTTCATTAAATGCGAGGCCACCCGTGTGGGCGAGGATACAACTCTTTCCCAGATCATCAAAATGGTCAGCGACGCGGCGGCCACCAAAGCGCCTATCGCCAAGATCGCGGACAGAGTGTCCGGCGTGTTTGTCCCCACAGTGATCACCATCGCCGTGATCACCACCATCGTCTGGCTTCTTACCGGACAGACCTTTGCTTTTGCCCTGGCAAGAGGAATCTCCGTGCTGGTAATAAGCTGTCCCTGTGCTCTTGGTCTTGCCACTCCTGTGGCGATCATGGTCGGCAACGGAATGGGCGCCAAAAGCGGAATCCTTTTCAAAACGGCCGTTTCTCTGGAAGAGGCCGGAAGGATCCAGATCGTCGCCCTCGATAAAACCGGCACCATTACCAGCGGACAGCCTGAAGTGACGGATATTCTTCCGGCAGAAGGCGTAACAGAGAATGAACTTCTCTCTTTTGCCCTTGCTCTGGAAAAGAAAAGCGAGCATCCTCTTGCAAAAGCCATTTTAAGCCATGCAGAGAAACTTGGCCTTGAGGCCTGTGAGGTAACGGGATTCCAGGCGCTTCCCGGCAACGGACTCTCCGCTGTCCTGGAAGGCAAAACACTTCTGGGCGGCAGTATGAAATTTATCGGCGGCCAGGTACCGGTTCCCGCCGGACTGAAAACAAAAGCAGAACAGCTTGCGGAAAACGGAAAGACGCCACTTCTCTTTGCCAGAGGCGGAAATCTTCTGGGAATCATAGCCGTGGCGGACGTTATTAAGGAAGACAGTCCCCGGGCAGTCCGGGAGCTTCAGAACATGGGTATCCGCGTCGTCATGCTCACCGGAGACAATGAGCGCACGGCAAAAGCCATCGGAGCCCAGGCCGGCGTGGACGAAGTGATCGCCGGCGTCCTGCCTGACGGTAAAGAAAGCGTAATCCGCTCCCTGAAAGAACAGGGACGCGTGGCTATGGTGGGAGACGGCATCAACGACGCTCCCGCCCTTACAAGAGCAGACATCGGAATCGCCATCGGGGCCGGAACAGATATCGCTATCGACGCGGCGGACGTTGTTCTCATGAAAAGTCAGCTAAGCGATGTTCCCGCGGCTATCCGGCTCAGCCGGGCGACGCTGAGAAACATCCACGAGAATCTGTTCTGGGCGTTCTTCTACAACGTGATCGGAATCCCTCTCGCCGCCGGCGTATGGATCCCCGTCTTCGGCTGGACACTGAATCCCATGTTCGGCGCGGCGGCAATGAGCCTGTCCAGCTTCTGCGTAGTCACAAACGCCCTGCGTCTGAATTTCTTTAAGATCCACGACGCCAGCCGGGACAAAAAAATCAAACCTGCCAGTCTGAAACCGCTGGCCGAAGCAAACGTAAACCAGGACGGCTCCTGCTCTGCCGCAGGTTCCTGTCCTTTAGAAAAGGAGGAAAATAATATGACAAAGACACTTACTGTAGAAGGAATGATGTGCCCCCACTGCGAGGCTCATGTAAAGAAAGCCCTCGAGGCTCTGGACGGCGTGGAGACCGCCACGGCAAGCCACGAAGCCGGAACCGCCGTAGTGACACTTTCCGGGGCTGTGGAGGACGACGTTCTGAAACAGGCAGTACAGGAAGCCGGATATACGGTAACAGGAATTCAATAATCTGTTCTTTTCATGTACCGCCAGATTTCGCCGGATTTTAAATTAAAATTTTATAAAAGTTTAACAAAATTTATAAAAGTTTTTTGTTTAGTATTTTTCTGGACAAATACACCGGAATCTGGTATGATATCCACGGTTAAAAATGAATGAGCGGAAAGGCTTGTGACTGAAATATTTTTATCGTCAGGCAAGACCTATAGTCTGGGCGTTTATCTCCCGGATTATAGGTCTTTTTATATTTATCAGGAGGCTGCGGGAATGAAAATCAATAAAATACTGAATAATAATCTTGTTTTGTCCAGAAACGATAAGAATGAGGAAATCATCGTAAAAGGTCTGGGAATTGGTTTTCACGCAAAACGCGGAGACAAAATTGACGAGACGCAGATCGAAAAAATCTTCTATCCGGAAAACCATCAGAACAGTATCCAGATCCAGCAGTATCTTCTGTCCATTCCCGAGGAATACCTGGATTTTGTACAGAAATTCGTCGATCAGGTAAAGGATCATGAGCCGGAGCTTCATTTAAACAACAGTATCTATCTCTCCCTCAGCGATCATCTTATGGGAACGGTGGACCGCTACCACAGAGGGATCAGCCTGAAAAATGTCCTGCTTCTGGACATCCAGCAGCTTTACAAAAAGGAATACGAGTACGGGCTGAAAATGATCCGCGAGGTCAATAAGACCTTCCAGGTACAGCTTCCAGTGGATGAAGCCGGGTTTATCGCCCTGCATTTTGTAAACGCGGAGGACGGTGAGCAGAGCAACGACAGTTACCAGGTCGCCATGATCGTCAACCAGGTTCAGGAAATCGTCAAAAACTATTTTTCGGAGATTACCTTTAACGAGTCAAGCCTTTACTATCAGAGATTTCTCACCCATCTGAAATATTTCGCCCAAAGGTATCTTCACAAGGAACTCCAGTATGACGAGGACGAGAACCTCTTTCAGCTTATCCAGGAGCAGTGCCGGGAGGCGTACGGATGCGTAAAGCTTATTTATCTGATGATGGAGGAAAAATACCACTATGCGCTGAGCAAGGAAGAAATGATGTATCTTTCCATCCATATCCAGACAAATGTTGACAAATCCCGGACAGCCGCAAAAAAAGCGGAGACAGATAAGTAATTTTTTCGTTTGCACTGGCTTGTGACTGGTATGTACGGCCGGCATACCGGGCAAGACCTTTCAATAAAAAACATTATTTAAAGGAGAAAAGCCATGAAAAAAGACTATGCGCCATCAGCGAAAAAGCTGGTTCAGGCATTGGGCGGCAAGGACAATATCACCCGTGTCTTCCACTGCATGACAAGACTGAGATTCTACGTAAAGGACAAGAGCAGGATCAATGAGTCTGATATCAAAAAGCTTCCTGAGATCTCCGGTGTAAACTGGCACCAGGATCAGTTCCAGGTTATCGCAGGAAATGAAGTGAACGAAATGTACGCCGAACTGGTAAAGATGGGAATTCCCAACGACGATTCCGATTCTTCCCAGAAAGCGTCCGGCAAGAAGAGCGTGGGCTCCGCCATCATTGATGCCATTACCGGATGTATGACGCCTATGATCCCGGCACTTACCGCAGCCGGTATGATCAAGGTGGTTCTTACGCTTCTTACTACCTTCCATCTTGTAAGCGACACTTCCAGCACCTATCAGGTCATTTCCTTCATTGGAGACGCGGCGTTCTACTTCATGCCCTTCCTGATCGCTGCCAACGCCGCCAAGGTATTTAATGTAAACCAGTCCCTGGCCCTGATCATCGCCGGTGTATTCCTTCATCCGAATTTCACCGCTATGATCGAATCCGGTGACCCCATTACCTTTTTCTCCATCCCGGTGACTTCTACTACATACAGCTACTCTGTAATCCCAGTCATCCTGATGGTATGGATCATGTCCTATATTGTAAAACTTGTAGACAGGATCACGCCCCGTATCGTAAAACTGATCCTGCATCCTACGCTTGTCATCCTGATCAGCGCTCCTATCGCGATCATCGCTGTAGGTCCTCTGGGAGGCATTATCGGTGACGGACTTGCTGTGGCGATCAACTTCCTGTCCACCAAGCTCGGATTCATTATCGTAGGAATCCTTTCCGCCGCCTTCCCGTTCATTGTTATGACAGGTATGCACCATGCCCTTACTCCTATCGGACTGAACGCAGTGGCAACCGGAGGAGATACCCTGATCTTCGTTTCACAGGTATGCTCCAACGTAGCCCAGGGCGGAGCTTCTCTGGCAGTTGCAGTAAAATCCAAAGACAAGAACATGAAGCAGCTTGCAAGCGCGTCTGGTATTTCCGCTCTTATGGGAATTACAGAGCCGGCTCTTTACGGTGTAACTCTGAAGCTGAAACGTCCGGTTGTGGCGGCGGCTATCGCGGCCGGTATCGGCGGTATCGTAGGCGGACTTCTCCAGGTGACTCTTTTCATCGCCCAGAACTGTCTGCTTGCTGTTCCTGCCTTTATCGGCGAAAAAGGAATGACAAACTTCTTCTACGGACTTCTGATGATCGCCATTTCCTTTGTAGGCGCGTTTGTCCTCACCTTTATCTTCGGCTTCAAGGATGAAACGGAAGAGGAAGCTCCCGTAACCGGAGGGGATTCCTCCTCAAACACCGATTCCTCAGACGCGGCGAAGCCTCTGGTAGAGAAGATCCAGATTCTTTCTCCTGCTGACGGCACTGTAAAAGACATTGCCGAAGTGCCTGATAAGACCTTTGCCGACAAGGTTCTGGGCGACGGCGCCGCTGTCGTTCCGGAAAACGGCAGGATCTACGCTCCTGCTGACGGCACTGTCGTAAGCATTATGGACACTAAGCATGGCATTATGTTTAAGACCGATCAGGGCGTAGAACTTCTGATCCACATCGGACTTGAAACTGTAAACCTGAAAGGCAAATATTTCACCTCTCATGTATCTGACGGGGCACAGGTAAAAGCCGGAGACCTGCTGGTGGAAATGGATCTGGACGCTATAAAAAAAGAAGGCTATGATCCTATTACCCCTGTTGTTGTAACTAATGGAGACGATTTTATCCGTTCCGTGAACATGGCGAAATCCGGCGATAAGATCCGTCACGGCGACTGTCTGCTGACCATTGTCTGACGCCTGGAAAACTTAAGAAATACAGAGGAGGATTCACATTATGATCGAGAAAAAAATGCCGGAAAACTTTCTCTGGGGCGGCGCTACTGCCGCCAACCAGTATGAAGGCGGCTGGAACGAAGACGGAAGAGGCCCTTCTATCGCCGACATCCTCACCGGAGGCAGCGTAGATAAAGAACGCCGTCTTACTGTTCCCGCTCCTGTAGAGGGAGAATTTTATCCCAATCATGAGGCAACAGATTTCTATCACCACTATAAAGAGGATATCGCTCTTTTTGGAGAAATGGGCTTTAAAGTATACCGTTTCTCTGTGTCATGGTCCAGGATCTTTCCTATGGGAGATGAAGAAACGCCCAATGAAAAGGGTCTGGAATTTTATGACAGGGTTATCGATGAGCTGGAGAAATACGGGATCGAGCCCCTGATCACCATTTCCCATTATGAGAATCCCCTTCACCTGTCCCTGGCTTACGGCGGGTGGAAAAACCGGAAACTCATTGACTTTTATCTGCGCTTTGCGAAGGTACTTTTTGAACGTTATAAGGGAAGAGTAAAATACTGGCTGACTTTCAATGAGATCAATATGCTCACGGAACCATTCGGAGCCGTATTCTGCGCAGGAATGCTGGATGAAGCGGACAATAACGAGGAAACCCGCTACCAGGCAATGCATCACCAGCTTGTGGCCAGCGCCCTCGCCGTAAAAATGGCTCATGAGATCGATCCGGAAAACAAACTGGGCTGTATGCTGGCGTATCACAACGGTTATCCTTATACATGCCATCCAAAGGACGTCTTCTTTGCCCAGCAGTACTGTCAGATCCACAACAACATTGCAGGAGACGTGCATGTCCGGGGAGCTTATCCGGGATTCGCCCATCGTTATTTTGCGGAACACGGCATCCGCCTGGAAATGCTTCCGGAAGATGCGGAAATCCTCAGAAACGGAACTGTGGATTTTGTAAGTATCAGCTACTATTCCAGCAACTGCGTCAGTCTCACCCAGGAAGGCGCGGAAACCACTCAGGGCAACGGCACCGTTAATATAAAGAATCCCTACCTGAAAGCTTCTGACTGGGGATGGCAGATCGACGCTCTGGGACTTCGTTATGTACTGAACCAGATTTACGACCGCTACCAGATCCCCATTATGATTGTGGAAAACGGACTGGGCGCTGTGGATGAGATCACACCGGACGGACAGATCCATGATGATTACCGTATTGACTATATGCGTCAACACATTGAGGAAATGAAGGAAGCCGTCTGCGACGGTGTTGACCTGATAGGATACACCTGCTGGGGATGTACAGATGTTGTCAGCGCTTCCACCGGAGAGGTGAAAAAGCGCTACGGGCTGATCTTCGTAGACAAATACGACGACGGTACAGGTGACATGTCCCGTAAACGCAAGGATTCCTTCTACTGGTACAAAAAAGTTATAGAAAGCAACGGAGAAATCCTGTAAAACTTTATTTCTGAATTCAAACCCGCCGGATAGAGCAAAATCCGGCGGGTTTTTCCGTCCAGTCAGTTGTTTCGTGATTGACTTTGTTCATATTTCTGATATATTGATTTTATGATACCAAAGAACTGGAACTGCGCTTTTTTTAGCGCACTGCCCTTTTTCATACAAGCACCGGACAGTGAGGAGACAACATGGCTGAGAAAAAACATTCACGGGAACTGAAAATGATTCATTATTATGGCAGACGGATATGGCGGGACGCCTTCAATCTGGTGAAATGGCTGGCTCTGGCAGTACTCACAGGCTGTCTTGTAGGCGTGGTCAGCAGTCTTTTTGCCAGAGTTCTGAAGATCGTCACCGACTATCGTACAGAGCATCTTTTTGTGTTTTTTCTTCTCCCCCTGTCCGGTGTTCTTATCGTCTTTCTGTATCAGAAGATCGGCCGGGAGGACAGAGGCACCAACCAGGTGCTTTCTTCCATCCGTTCCCAGGATGATGTTCCCTTACGCTCCGCGCCCCTGATCTTTGTCTCCACTGTTTTGACCCACCTTACAGGAGGATCCGCCGGACGGGAAGGCGCGGCTATCCAGCTTGGAGGGAGCATCGGAAATCAAATCGGACGGTGGCTCCGTCTGGACGAGGAGGATAAGCACGTTATGGTCATGTGCGGAATGAGCGCCGCATTTTCCGCCGTATTCGGAACGCCTATGGCCGCGGCTGTATTTTCCATGGAAGTAGTCAGCGTGGGAGTTATGTACTACGCCGCCCTTCTTCCCTGTGTGATCTCTTCTCTGATCGCATCGAAATTCGCCGCTGTCCTGGAAATCCAGCCTGAAAATTTCAATGTGCTTCAGATTCCCGAGCTTTCTGCGGCGACCGGCCTTAAGATGGCGGCTGTAGCCGTCTGCTGCGGCATTGTCAGCATTCTTTTCTGCCTGGCTCTTCACGGGGTCAGCTATTTATACAGCCGCTATCTGAAAAATCCCTATC
Organism: Candidatus Blautia intestinipullorum; assembly: GCA_019120475.1. Classification (GTDB taxonomy): domain Bacteria; phylum Bacillota; class Clostridia; order Lachnospirales; family Lachnospiraceae; genus Blautia_A; species Blautia_A intestinipullorum. The sequence continues at coordinate 15,290 of DWVA01000244.1, forward strand.
TTCGCGCTGCTGCCGCGGCTGTTTTGATCATTGCCGTGACTTTGCTTCTGGGTACTGCGGATTATATGGGAGCCGGAAATGAACTGATCCAGAGAGCCATTGAAGATGGAAAAGCCCGCCCCCTGGATTTCTTCTGGAAATTGATTCTGACCGCGCTTACCATGCGGGCAGGATTCCGGGGAGGAGAGATTGTGCCGTCTCTCTGTATCGGCGCCACTCTGGGCTGTGTTCTTGGTCAGGCTCTTGGACTTTACGCTCCCTTAAGCGCTGCCGCCGGAATGGTCGCTCTTTTCTGCGGCGTTACCAACTGCCCTATTACATCTATTCTCATCGCCTTTGAACTTTTCGGCTTTCAGGGAGTTTCCTATTATCTGATCGCGGTTGCTATAAGCTATGCTGTTTCCGGATATTACAGTCTTTATAAGGATCAGACCATTGTATATTCCAAATACAAGGCGAAATATATCAACCGCCATACCCGCTCCTGAGGGATGCGGACGTTCTGCACAGATATTACAAAAAACCTCTGGAAAAATATACATAAATCTGCTTGTAGAATGTTCATAATATGATAAAATAGAAGTATATTTTGGTAACTTTTCAGGGAGCTGCCGCTCTTAAATCTGAAAAAGCCATCTATCTCGTAAAATATCAGGAGGAATCATATAATGCGCAAAACGAAAATTATTTGTACTCTGGGTCCGTCTACAGACAAAGAAGGAATCCTTGAGCAGCTTGCCATTGAGGGCATGGACGTAGCAAGATTTAATTTCTCTCACGGTTCCCATGAAGAACAGAAGGGACGTCTTGACAGATTAAAGGAAATCCGGAAACGTCTGAACAGACCTATTGCTGCGCTTCTTGATACAAAAGGCCCTGAAATCCGTATCCGCGAATTTGCAGAAGGCAAGGTCACTCTGACAGAAGGACAGGAATTTACCCTGACTCCCGATGAAATCCAGGGAAATGAAAAAATCGTATCTGTAACATACAAAGATCTGTACAAAGACGTTAAGCCGGGAGACAGCATACTGATCGACGACGGTCTGATCGGTATGGAAGTACAGAGTATAGAGGGACATGATATCCACTGTATCGTCAAAAACGGCGGCGTTGTTTCCAACAAGAAGGGCGTCAACCTTCCCGGAGTTGAAGTAAATATGCCTTTTATCAGCGAAAAGGACAGGGAAGATATCCTTTTCGGCATTGAGGAAGGCTTTGACTTCATCGCAGCCTCCTTTACAAGAACTGCCGCGGATGTCAATGAGATCCGCAAGATCCTCAACGAAAACGGCGGGCGCGATCTGAACATCATTGCGAAGATTGAAAATCAGCAGGGCGTAGACAATATAGACAGCATCATTGAGGCCGCAGACGGCATCATGATCGCCCGGGGCGATATGGGTGTGGAGATCCCTCTGGAAGACGTACCGGTTATCCAGAAGGAGATCATCAATAAGGTATATACCGCCGGCAAACAGGTGATCACAGCTACGCAGATGCTTGATTCCATGATCAAGAATCCTCGTCCTACACGTGCGGAAACTACAGACGTGGCCAATGCCATTTATCAGGGAACCAGCGCCATCATGCTTTCCGGAGAGACTGCGGCAGGCAAATATCCTGTGGAGGCGCTCCGCACCATGGTAAAAATCGCCATCCGTACAGAAAGCGACGTTCCCTATAATCAACAGTTCAGTATCCGCAACAAAGACCATGCCCCGGATATGACTACCGCCATTTCTCATGCAACCTGCATGACTGCCATTGATCTTGGCGCGAAGGCCATCATTACAGTCAGCCGTTCCGGCAATACCGCACGGATGGTTTCCAAATACCGTCCAGGCTGTATGATCGTAGGATGTTCACCGGAAGAGCATACCTGCAGACAGTTGAATATGTCCTGGGGAATCACCCCTGTTCTGATCAAGGAAGAATACAGCATGGAGATCCTTCTTCTCCACGCCACAGAAGCAGCCGAGAGAGCCGGCTATGTGGAGAAAGGAGACATCGTTGTCCTCACCGCAGGCGTTCCTCTTGGCCGCTCCGGTAACACCAATCTTCTGAAGACGACTATCGTCGGAGAATACTAAAATCCAGATACTGACGGAATGAATCAGGCCGCTACGCAGAGATGCGTGGCGGCCTTTGGTACAGTAAGCGTATCAAGGGGGATTTTTTGTATATGGAAAAACATAGAAGAACGGCGTATAATATAACTATTCATTACAGAATATCACAAGAAAGGAGTCATTCCATGAATACAAAGAAATTCACCAAGTGGCTGATTGGTGCATTCGCCCTTACTATGGCTGTCTTCCAGCCTGTAGGCACGCTCCCCGACAATTCACCGCTGAACACTGTCGTAACAGCGGAAGCTGCTTCCACACAACCGGGGAAAGTCACGTTAAGAGGCATCACAGCGGTAAGCAACAACCGCATCCGCATCAGCTGGAATAAAGCCAGCAACGCCACCCATTACCGCATCTATTACAAAGTACCGGGCGGCAGATGGAAGCTGATTAAAACCGTAGGTTCCAACGTAACCAGTTATACCCATGTATCTTCTGCGAAGTATCCAATTAAATGCGGTCAGAAGTACACATATACGGTTCGTGCCTATAACAGCAAATCCAGGCGAGCTGGAAGCTATAATGCGAAAGGTCTTACCACACGCACTGTTCCTTCTACCGTAGCTTTACGTTCTGCAAGACGCAATTCCAACAACTCTGTAACAGTCTCCTGGAACAAAGCTTACGGCGGCAACTATTACCGTGTATACCGTAAGACTCCCGGTTCCGGCTGGAAGCTCCTCGCAAACGTAAGGTCAACTTCTCTATCCTACACCGACAGGAATCCTGTAAAGGGAAAGACGAACATTTACACTGTAAGGATGTACAACAGTGCCACCAGGGCAGCCGGAAGATACAATACAAGCGGCGTATCGGTAAATATCGGCGGAACCGCTTCCGCTAAGACACCAGGCAAGCCTACACTGTCTAAGATTTCTTCTTCCGCTTATAATAAAATCACGATTAGCTGGAAGAAGGCCAGCAATGCTACACACTATCGTATTTACTACAAAGCGCCTGGCGGCAGATGGAAGCTGATTAAGACAGTAGGCGCAAACACCACATCTTACACACATACTTCTTCCAGCACGTATCCGATTACATGCGGTCAGAACTACACGTATACCGTAAGAGGTTACAACAGCTCCTCCAAGAAAGCAGGAAGCTATAACAGCAAAGGCCTGACCACCAAGACATTACCGTCCACCGTATCTTTACGTTACGCGAAACGCAGCGGCAACACCGTAACAGTCTCCTGGAACAAAGCTTACGGGGGTAATTATTACAGAGTATACCGTAGGACTGCCGGAACCAGTTGGAAGCTTCTTGCAAACGTAAAATCCTCTTCTTTATCCTATACAGATAAGAATCCTGTAAAAGGTCAGAAGAACAT
>DWVA01000245.1 GCA_019120475.1 Candidatus Blautia intestinipullorum
ATTATCAGTACGCCATGATCGTAGACAGTGGAAACGAGGAACTGTGGGACGCGGTGTACACCAGCGCCCGGGAACAGGCGGAGAAATACAGAGTGAACCTGGAATTGATGGTCAGCAGCAAGGCGGACGGGTACGATGAGCTGGATTATATGGAGATCAGCATAGCCGCGGGAGTGGATGGGATCATTCTGGAGTATAACGGAGAAAATAATCTGAAGGAAGAGATCAATAAGGCTGTGGAGCAGGGAATCCCCGTAGTCACGGTAATGAACGACGCACAGGACAGTCTCAGACAGAGTTTCGTGGGGGTGAACGACTATCAGAGAGGGCAGGCTTACGGCGAACAGGTGGTGAGCCTGATGGACGAAAATACCCGCTATGTCCTTATCCTTCTGGACAGCGAGGAGGGAGATCTGGAGAAAAATCAGATCTACAGTCTTATCAGCAACGCTGTGATGCAGGTGGCGCCTACGGGGAAAGCCTGTCAGGTGTTTGCCCGGAACATGTCCACCGGAAGCAAGTTTGATATCGAGGAAACCATAAGGCAGATCTTCCAGGATCCCATGGGACCGCCCCAGATCCTGGTGTGTATGGACGAGACCACAACGGAATGCGCCTATCAGGCCATGATCGATTTTAACGTGGTGGGAGACGTGAAGATCATAGGTTATTATGAATCGGATACGATCATGGACGCGGTGCGAAAGGGGCTGATCCCGGTCACCTGTACGCTGGATACGGAGCAGCTGGGAAGAGATACGGTGGACGCTCTGTGGGAGTACGGACAGGAAGGAAGAGTGAATTCCTACTATAATGTAGATCTGAAGTTTATCACAAAGGAAACGGCGGATGAAATTTCGGAAGGAGAAAACGGAAATGAAAACAGCTAACAGAAAACGGTGGGTGGATATCCCCCTTGCCAGGAAGGTTTTGATCGCTGTGGGCAGTATATCGGTTCTCCTTCTGCTGATCGATTCCCTTCTGTATTTTCAGGTAAACAGGATCATCAGGAGGATGGATACGGTATATTCCAGCAACGTTAACATGACGGGGCTTTCGGAATCCCTGGATACGGTACAGGACGATCTTTATTCTTATTTAAGCGTTAACAGTTCAGACGCTCTTGAGGAATATTACCGCAGCGAGCAGGCGTACAGAAACCTTCTGGGAAGCCTGAATCTGGAGATCACCTCAAACCCCGCGAAGCTTCTGGAGCGTAAGATCCGCAGGATGTCCAATACATATCTCGCCCTGGCGGAAGACGCGGTGACGGCCAAGAGGGGCCGTAACGTGGAAAAATACAAGACGCTTTACGATGAGACCCAGAATTTGTACGGCTATATCAACAGTTATATTGAAGAGCTGAACAGCCAGCAGTTCCGGAACAATTCCTCCAGTTACCAGACCCTGCGTGAGGCCCTTACTTATCTGGAAGTTTCCAGTATGGTGATCATGACCGTGATGATGGGGATCAGTATCGCCATTCTGTTCCTGCTGACAAAAGAGATGATCGTGCCTCTGACCAATCTGGCGGAGACGGCCAATCTGGTAGGTCAGGGAAACTTCAGCGTAAAGATGCCGGAGACGGATTCCAGAGATGAAGTGGGGATCGTGACCAGGGCTTTCAACACCATGGTAAAAAGTCTGGAAGAATACATTATCCGTACCAAAGAAAGTATGGAAAAGGAACAGCAGATGATGGAGAAGGAACTTCTGATGGAGAATCATCTGAAAGAAGCCCAGCTCCGTTACCTCCAGTCCCAGATCAATCCTCATTTCCTTTTTAATTCCCTGAACGCCGGCGCCCAGCTTGCCATGATGGAGGATGCGGAGAAGACCTGTGTCTTCGTGGAAAAAATGGCAGATTTTTTCCGTTACAATGTAAAAAAAGGAATGGGCGACGCCAGTCTTTCGGAAGAAATTGAGGCCGTGGAGAACTATGTTTATATCCTTAACGTGCGTTTTGCCGGGGATATCCATTATACCAAAAACATAGACAAAAGAGTTCTGGACGTGCGGGTTCCCAGTATGATCCTTCAGCCCATCGTGGAAAACGCGGTGAATCACGGAATCCGCAATATCGAGCGGGAGGGCACGATCCATCTGGAAGTACAGAAGGACGGTGGGAACATCGTGATCAGTGTGAAGGATAACGGAAAAGGAATGAGTCCGGAGCGGATCGAAGAGGTGTTAAGCGGCCATGCCGGAGACGGGGAGGAACAGTCGGATTCCACCGGTATCGGTATGAATAACGTGATCAGCCGCCTGGAACTTTACTATGACCGCAAAAATCTGATGGAAATATACAGTGAAGGGGAGGATAAGGGTACGGAAGTGATCCTTACCATTCCGCAGACCAGAGAGGGGGACGAGACAGATGTACAGGATCATGCTGGCTGACGACGAGGGGATCATGCTGGAGGCCCTGAGGAATATCATCGAATCCAATTTCGGGGATGAATGTGAGATCGCTACAGCCAAGACCGGAAGGGCTGTGGTGGAACTGGCGGAGAGTTTCCGGCCGGACATTGCTTTTATGGACATCCAGATGCCGGGATTGAACGGGATACAGGCGATGAAAGAAATCCAGAAATTCAACAGCAATATCGTTTTTATCGTGATCTCGGCCTACGATAAATTCAGTTACGCAAGGGAAGCCATTAATCTGGGCGTTCTGGAATATCTCACCAAGCCGGTAAATAAGCGGGTTATCGTAGACGTCTGTATGAAGGCCATGCACAAGGTGGACGAAGCCCGTCAGAAGCGGAGCGACGATCTGGAGATCCGGGAGAAGCTGGAAACGGTGATCCCCATCCTGGAAAGCGGATACATTTATAATCTTCTTCTGCAGGATGCTTTTCACAATTATAACGACAAGTACCGCCAGCTGATGGGGATAGAGGAAGAATACGGTTTTATCATTGTGATCGAATTCGGCGACAACAATGAGAACGGTACGCTTACCAATGCGGTGGGCGCAGGCGTCCGGGCGGAAAAGAACTACCCGGAACTCCGGGAGATCGCCAGGGAGTTTTTTCACTGCCTGGTAGGTCCGGTTATGGGAAACAGGGTGGTGCTCATGGTGCCGTCGGAAAAAGATTCCCTTTCCTATGAAGAGCGGGTACATATCCTCACCAGGACAAGAAACATGGTCCACAAGCTGGAGACAAGGATCGACAGCAGGTTCCGGGCCGGAATAGGCAGAACCAAGAAAGAGGCCAATCTGAGAGAATCCTACGCCGAGGCTCTCAAGGCACTCCGGGAGGAAGACAGCCATGTGGTCCATATCAACGATATCACCCTTCTTCCGGACGAAGATACGGAAATGTCGGAGGAGATGGAGAACAGATATTTTCAGAGCGTGCTGAAGCAGGACATTGCCGGGGCGTCGGAGGCGGTGGAAAGTCTTTTCCGATGGATGGAAAATCATTACGCGGATCAGGCGGAGGAGATGAAATTCAAAACTCTGGAACTCCTGATCCGTCTGGAAGCCAGAGTGTCAGAGGACGGAAGATCCGGAGGAAAGCAGAAGAACCGGAGTCGTTATTTTAAGGAACTGCAGGACGTTGCGGATACAGAACAGCTGAAGAACTGGTTCTGGGAGCAGACGAGGGATATCTGCAGGAATATGGAAGCGGCGAAGGAGAAACAGTCCGAGACGGTAATGGAGAAGGCCCAGAGTTATATCCGGGAGAACTTTCAGAAGGACCTTACGCTGGACGAAGTTTCCAGAGTGGTGGATATCAGTCCCTATTACTTCAGCAAGCTGTTCAAACAGGAGACAGGAGAGAATTTTATAGAATATCTTACCAAAGTACGGATCCGGAACGCCAAAGACCTTCTGAGAAATCCGGAATATTCCATCAAAGAGGTGTGCGTCCGTTCCGGTTATGGCGATCCCAACTATTTCAGCAGGATCTTCAAGAAATACGAGGGGATCACGCCCAGCGAATACAGAGAAAGGCTGTGAGAAAATGGCTCTAAAAAGAAAAATCTATACGACGGTCCTTCTGGCTGCAGGCCTGTTTCTGACAGGCTGCGGCGTCGTCGAGACGGAACCCGAGGAAAACACAGAGACAGAAGTGCAGGAAGAGGAGAGCGCAATCAGCATCGGATTCAGCTTTGACACCTTTGTTCTGGACCGCTGGCTGAGAGACAGAGACGCCTTTGTGGCGACCGCGGAGGAGCTGGGAGCGGAGACGAATGTGCAGAACGCCAACGGGGACGTGGAGGAGCAGATCGAACAGATCCGCTATCTTATCCGCAAGCAGGTGGACGTCCTGGTGGTGGTGGCCACAGACTGCGAGGCTCTCTCCGATGTGATGACCGAGGCGAAGGACGCCGGGATCAGAACCATATCCTATGATCGCCTGATCCATAATGCGGATACTGATCTTTATATCTCCTTTGATAATGAAAGAGTCGGGGAACTGATGGCGGAGACCCTTATAGAAGAAGTTCCCGAAAACAGTGAGATCTTTATGATCCAGGGACCGGAGGCGGACAACAATGTTCAGCTTGTGCGCAAGGGGTTTGAGAGAGTGATCGAGGACAGCGGCCTTAAGGTGGTATATACCGCTAACTGCGAGGGCTGGCTGGCGGAACTGGCTGTGGAATCGCTGAACGAAGGCCTGGAGGAATATCCAAAAGTCGCCGGCATTATGTGCGGCAACGACGGTATAGCCGGCCAGGTGATCAACACTCTGGCGGAGACAAGAAGAGCCGGAAGCATTCCCGTAGTGGGCCAGGACGGAGATCTGGCTGCCTGTCAGCGGATTGTGGAGGGAACCCAGTATATGACCGTGTTCAAGCAGATGGAAAAAGAGGCGGAGGCCGCTGCGGAATTCGCCGTGAAGCTGGCAAAGGGAGAGGAGATTGACACCGGCGGCGTCACCATGAACGACGGTTCCTACGATGTTCCCGCTTATCTTCTGGAGCCGGTGGCAGTCACAGAGGACAATCTGGACGAAGTCGTGATCGACAGCGGGTTTTACAGCCGGGAGGACATA
>DWVA01000246.1 GCA_019120475.1 Candidatus Blautia intestinipullorum
GGACATCCATACTGAAACTGTCTGGATCAATGTCCCATTCTTCGTCGATATCCGGATGTACTTCTCTCAAATATTTGCGTCCATCGTTTGTCAGGTTGTAGAAAGAACACCTTCCACTTTCTATTTTTTCAACACACTCTATATCCCTTAGCACATTGAGCAAATCACTAAGTGTACTCGGCGGAATTCCCAAATCATTTTTTAGTTCTTTATGCTGGACATGTGCATGCCTATACAGATAAACCAAAACTTCTCTCGCCTTTTCATATCGCTTTTCGACCAATAATATATTTTCTGCAAAATCCTTTTTTTGCTCTTCGTTTTGGATGAGTTTATTAAATATGTTATATGTTTGAACTAGTTTTGTATATAACACAATAGATTGATCAGCATAATTTCTTAATTCATTCGTCAATGTTTTTCTCAAACTACGTTGTTCCTGAAGCAATCGGTTTATCTCTCCAAAATCATGATCAAAATATGCCTGAAAATATGTATTTGTACTTTCTGCCAATAGCTTTTCAAAAGTATCCTGCATGCCACTGGTGATTGCTGCATTGCTGTCTTTTATACTTTTTTCTAATTCTGCGATAAATAGATTTCTTTTTTCTTTCATGAGCCTCCCACCTTTATGTTGCCTTTTTCAACGGAATCTCGGCATAATAAATACAATTTTTACAATTTTCTCTGCCACATTTTGTTTTTCCTTTGAAAATCCGCTTGAATGATCCCGGATCCAGCGGATCGCACTGCTTACTTAAAGTTGTGACCAGACCTATGATCTCAAAATTTTTATCTTTTTTTGTCTCATGTGCCGCTGAACAGGTATTGCACCAGACTAAATTACAGCTCTGCTTAAAAAATGCTTCTGCCAGAGTTTCAAAATGGAAACTCCCGGTTGAAAAAGAAGGAGTACATACAAGTGTCGGACGTATATTTTGCATGATCCTCTCTTGGTTTTCTTCGTCGAGATAATCATAGCAGATAACTATACATATCCGCCCCAGTCCCTCCACATGTATTATGTTCAAGATATTATTTTTGTCCCTATCGCGGTTGATGTCCTCATAAACCGGACCATCCGCCGTATCGTACTTATAGTCGCAGCGTTTATGCTGCTCAAATAAAACTTCTTCTCCATTCAAAATCATATAGCTTTTATTTGTATTAGTCAGATCGTTTTCTGTTTTCTCCCAAACAGACGGGAAAACAATCAAAGCAGGGACATCTGTTTCCCAATTGCTGCCCAATGCTTCCATTACCTTACATAGCATGTCTTGCGTACCGAGCATTTCAGGAAATACAAGGATATCAACATCTTCCTCTCCAGCAATATGAATATTTTCAATCACCTGATTTGTAATCAATTCTTCCTTGAGAATCCTTTCCACGCGGAATACCTTTTGAGAAATCCCGGTTTTTCCGTTTATCCCATCATAATGCGCACTAAATTCGACTGTCTTTTCCCGAGTTATGGGAGAAACCGCAATTTTCAGGCTAGTGTTCCCAGTTTTCAGCACAGCCCGATAATCTAGTATATAGTTTTTAATCTGCATACCGTCCAGCTTGTTCTGGTCTATGTAATAAAAGTTTTTAAGAAGTCCGTTCAGTCCATTCCCCGGTTGCCGCATCGACCACTTACATTTTGCCTTCTTCAAAATTATGATATGAGTATCATGAATATTAATATTTAGAGCATCACAACTTTCGATATCATCTTCGAATCCAGTCATCTGCATATAGCAGTCTTCAATTCCCCTGTCCATATAGTAAAGAAGCAGGTGCAACATCGCAACATTGCCGCCATCAAGCACCACAGATACAGCCGAAGAAAAAGTCTCATCTATATCACTTATCGTAAGGCTTCTGAAAGATCTGTCATCTTTTATCAATTTGGGGAAAAGGCTAATTAAATCTAAATAAATCTGATTATTTTTATCACCTAATAAACTGGAAAAATCTTTTTCACGAAATACTTCCTCCTCTTCTATTCTCCTAATTATTTCTGCCATCTGGTCAAAATACCATACCAGCTGATTTATCATAGGTGCCCCCTTCTGTGCGATCATTATACCATGCCCATTGGAACTATTCAACACGATTGTTCGGAATTATTCGGCAACATAATATAAAAAAAGACAAATTTCCCCGTGTATCTCCGAGAAAATTTGTCACCGTATAATTATATTAACATATTCTTTAGAAATGCTCAAACCCCTTTTTATCTTGTAATGAACAAAGGTTTTGCGCCTAACGAGTCCCTTTTCTGTACAATATTGCCCCAAACGCGGAGCCAGCCACCGCAGCGCTGACTGCTAAGAGCAGAAGGAGTATAGCCACTGCGTTGTCACTATCTCCAGTCTTGACTGCTTTTTCTTCTTTCCCAGACTGCGGGTTTTTCTTATCTGTATCAGAAGAAGGAGTTTTCTCATCTGTATCAGATGGCGGAGTTTCCGGATCTGTGTCTCCGCCTCCGGGAGTCGTCTCCTGTACCTTCAGGCGGTAAAACTTATATTCAATATCGTTTCCCACATTCGTAAGCCCAAATACATAGAAATAATCTCCGCTTACAATGCCTCCGGGCCAAAGCACTTTTGTGTCGTCCAGTTTCTGTGGCTGCATAGTCCATACATCGCCTTGCGCATCATACACCCACGTATCGCCTGTGTGGTCTCTGTCGCTTAACATACCCGAAACAATCATCTTACCGCCGAAGGTTCCTGACGCCGCCATATTCACTTGATTGTCATAAACTTCCGGGAAGGATGATCCCTGCGTCCATGCCGCACCGTCCCATATCTGTGTCGTACTTTCCCACTGACCATCAGGATTTTCTCCTCCCGCAACGATCAGTTTTCCTTCCGCAAATCCCAGCGCAGGATTACTCCGCGCCACGTTAAGAGACGGAAGTTCTCTGTACATTCCGTTTTCTATATTCACGGAAAAAACACGGGCAATGGGTTCCTGTGTTTCCTCATCGACTGTCCGGGCCCCTCCCACAATCCACAGGCTGCTTCCATCACATATGAAGCCGCTATTATAGAACGGTTCTCCGGCATTGATCTCGGACAGGACTTCTGTATCTCCTGAAAGGGGATCGTAAGAATGAACCACAAGAACTCCTGTTTCTGCATTTTCAAGAATATA
>DWVA01000247.1 GCA_019120475.1 Candidatus Blautia intestinipullorum
AGATCTCTCTTGTCTTTTCTCTTGTGATATTCTGGAGCTCTCTCTCGATCACTTTATTGCCCTTTTCTTTTGTTTCCGGGCTGGCGTAGTCTTCCAGATATTCTTTCAGCGTCATCAAGGCGTTGGGATGACAGCAGTTAGCGATCTGGCCTGATTTTACCAGGGACATAAATCTGTCGCCGGTACGTCCTTCCCTGTAGCAGGCAGTGCAGAAACTGGGGATATATCCCAGATCAAGAAGCCAGCTTACTACCTGGTCCAGAGTTCTCCTGTCGCTGACGTCAAACTGGGCGGAGTTTTCATCTATCGACTCCTCCTCCACGTAACCGCCTACGGAGGTCCTGGAGCCGCCGCTGATCTGAGAGATGCCCAGATCCAGCACTTTTTCTCTGCATTTCTGGGTTTCACGGGTAGAAATGATCATTCCTGTATAGGGAACCGCAATACGGATCACCGCCACGATCTTCTGGAAAATCTCATCCGGCACCGCGTTTTCGAAATCCGCGGTATCAATGTCATCTGCGGGACAGACACGGGGAACACTGATCGTATGAGGACCTACGCCGAATCTTGCTTCCAGATGCTCCGCATGCATCAGGATTCCCACAAAGTCATAACGGTATGTTTCCAATCCGAAAAGAACGCCGCAGCCTACGTCGTCGATTCCCGCTTCCATAGCACGGTCCATGGCTTCCGTATGGTATGCGTAATCACTCTTGGGGCCTGTAGGATGAAGGGCTTCATAACTTTCTTTATTATAGGTTTCCTGGAAAAGGATATAGGTACCGATTCCCGCTTCTTTCAGTTTCCGGTAGTTTTCCACTGTGGTGGCGGCAATGTTTACATTGACACGGCGGATAGCGCCGTTCTTATGTTTGATCCCATAAATGGTCTTAATACTTTCCAGAACATATTCAATCGGGTTATTCTTGGGATCTTCTCCTGTTTCCAAAGCCAGACGCTTATGTCCCATATCCTGGAGAGCGATCACTTCCTGGCGGATCTCCTCCTGAGACAGCTTCTTTCTGCGGATGTGCTTGTTTTTTGCATGATAAGGACAGTATACACATCCGTTGATGCAGTAGTTGGACAGATACAGCGGCGCAAACATTACGATACGGTTGCCGTAAAATTTCTGTTTGATCTCTTTTGCTGTGTGGTACATTTTTTCTACCAGACGGGGATCGTCGCATTCCAGCAGAAGGGCCGCCTCTCTGTGGCTTAGTCCCTTGCAGTCTTTTGCCCGCTCGATCAGGCTCTCGATCAGTTCTGTATTATTTTTGTTCTGTCTGGCATATTCCAGAGTATCCAGGATCTCCTGGTGGTCAATGAATTCTGTGGCATGTGTTGATTTTGGATTATACATTTGCTGAATTCCTCTTTTCTTTCTTTATTTTTTCCGCGTCCTGCGCGGTATCAGAATCCCTGCGGGATATCCTTTCTATAATCTCCCCGGTCCGTTACGATCCGGCATCCGATCTTTTCTATACGGCGGCCCAGATCAGACAGATGTTCCGCCGCCTCGTCTCCCGTACAGATTTTTCCATCATAAAGCATATACTTTTTCCTTACCGAAACAGGGGAAAGATTAGGCATCACCACATTAGCCCCGGAAAGGATACCCAGCTCCCTTCCCTCTGGATGGATCGTTCCCAGCGCTGTCGTGGCCGGAAGAAGGACCCGCGGCATCATCAGCCGGATAAGCGCAAGATAAAAAAGCGTATTCTCCAGAGTTCCGTCAGGCTCGTCACGAAAAGGCGTATCTCTGTGCGCGATAAAGGGCCCGATCCCTACCATTTCCGGCTGAAGTCCTCTCAGAAACAGAAAATCCTCCGCCAGCGTCTCTTCCGTCTGCCCCGGGGACCCTACCATAAATCCCGCACCTGTCTGAAAGCCCAGTTTTTTTAATGTTCTGAGACATTCTTTTCTGTGTTCCAAAGACAGATTTTCCGGGTGAAGCCTCCTGTAATGTGCCTCGTCAGCCGTTTCATGGCGGAGAAGATATCTGTCCGCCCCTGCTTCCCGATAGATCCGGTATGTGTTTTCATCCTTCTCTCCTACCGAAAGAGTCAGGGCGCAGTCCGGAAATCTTTTTTTAATCATCCGGATGATCTCTTCCATCCTTTCCGCTGTAAAATAGCCGTCCTCGCCGCCCTGAAGGACAAAAGTCCGAAACCCCAGACCGTAGCCTTCCTCGCAGCATTCCAGTATGTCCTCCTGCTTCAGGCGGTAACGCTGGGCGTTTCTGTTGCCCCGCCGGATACCGCAGTAATAGCAGTCGTTTTTACAGTAATTGGTAAATTCGATCAGCCCCCGGATATAGATCTGATTTCCGTATACTTTTTCCCTGACCTGGCAGGCAAGCTTTCTTGCGTATTTTTCCGTTTCTTTTCCGCGCTTTTTTATCAGCTCACAGAACTCCTCTTTTGTAAGTCCTCCGGTTCGGTACAGCTTGTCTACCAGTTCTTTTCCCTGTTCCTGTCCGGAAAACGGGGCGCTCATGCTTTTTTCTCCGGAAGGCTGGAATAGACGGTTTTGCTGGAAACACCCTCCAGCATTCCCAGTTTGCCGGAAAGGGCGCTGATGATCTCCTGCGGCGCGTCCAGAATAACGCTGATCACCGATACCCCTCTTTCCCGGTACGGCACTCCCATTCTTCCCACAATATATTCTCCATAGTCGTGAAGCAGACGGTTCAGCTCTCCGCTTTTGGAGCGATCCTCTACAATGATGGCAGTTACTGCAATTCTTGTTTCCATATACATCT
>DWVA01000248.1 GCA_019120475.1 Candidatus Blautia intestinipullorum
CCCTGGCTTATTTTCTGTTATTTGTATTGACAAAATGGAAGTAAAAATGAACAAAGAGATCCAGGAATTTCAGGAGTCCTTTTTCTTTGGACTGAGCATGCGGCAGTGTTTCTTTTCTGTATTGGCGATTGCTGCTGCAGTAGGTGTTTATCTAGGGACAAAAGATACCTGTGGAACGGAGATTGCCGGATGGCTGAGTGTTTTTGCTGCAGCCCCTTTTGCGGGATGTGGTTTTTTCCGCTATCACCAGATGACACTGGAAAAGTTCGTATGGGTGTGGTTAAAATCAGAGATCTTATGCCCCAAAAAGCTGGTGTTTCAATCGGAGAATCTCTATCTGAAATGTCTGGAAGAGACAATAGAAATCGGAACACGTTCCTGCAGAAATGGCACGGAGCTGGTAGAACGAAAGAGAAGCAAAAATAGAAAAAAGAAAGGAAGGGGGGATGCGGTTGATTAAAACGCTGCATCGTACATTAAAACTAGAAAAAGAGAAATTTATGATTCCGAAGTCTGTACAGCAGGCAATCCCGATACAGCGGATCTGGCCGGATGGCATCTTTCAGTCCGGCAGGCTGTTTTCAAAATCGTTCCGTTTTACGGATATCAATTATTCCATTGCAAGCAAAGAGGATAAGACAGAAATGTTTCTGGATTATTCCGAGCTTTTAAATGCATTGGACTCCGGCGCATCCGCCAAACTTACCATTAATAACCGCCGCATCAATAAGGCAGAATTTGAACAATCCATTCTGATCCCTATGAAAGAGGACGGATTGGATGAATACCGAAAAGAATACAACGAAATGTTGTTATCCAAGATCAGTGATACCAATAACAGTATTCTTCGGGAACGTTATCTGACGATCAGTGTCCATAAGAAGAACATTGATGAGGCAAGGACCTATTTCGCACGTGTTGGAACGGATATCACCACACATCTGGCGAAGTTATCTTCCATTGGGGAAGAACTGGATGCTGGAGAGCGTCTGAAGATTTTCCGTGATTTCTTTAAAGAAGACGTTTCTGCGACAGCAGAGTTTGATTTTAAGGAAGCTGTAAAAAGAGGACATGATTTTAAAGACTGGTTTGCACCAGATTCTATGGAGTTCTTGCAGGATCATTTTAAGATTGATGGGCGATATGGGCGTGTTTTATATATGCAGGATTATGCAACTTACGTCCGGGACAGCATGGTATCGGAACTCTGTGATCTGAGCAGAAACTTAATGCTGTCAATTGATATCCTGCCAGTCCCTACGGATGAAGCAGTCCGTGAGATACAAAACAAACTGCTTGGTGTAGAAACGAACGTGACCAACTGGCAGAGAAGGCAGAACGAAAACAATAACTTTTCTGCAACCATTCCGTATGAGATGGAGTTGCAGAGAACCGAAACAAAGGAGATGTTAAATGATCTGACCACCAGAGACCAGAGAATGATGTTCGGGGTGTTGACCATTGTGCATATGGCAGACAGTTATAAGGAGTTGAACTCAGATACGGAAACCTTGAAATCCATTGCGAGGAAAAATCTGTGTCAGCTGTCCACTCTGCGGTGGCAGCAAATGGACGGTCTGCATACGGCGCTGCCTTTTGGACCACGAAAGATCAACGCTCTGCGTACCCTGACCACAGAGTCCACAGCTGTGCTGATCCCTTTCCATACCCAGGAGATTATGCAGGAAGGCGGGATTTATTACGGGCAGAATGCGGTCAGCAAAAATATGATCGTTGTGGACCGGAAGAAACTGCTGAATGGCAACAGTTTTCGCTTAGGAGTCAGTGGATCCGGAAAAAGTTTTTCTGCCAAAGAAGAGATTGTTGCATTAGCACTTGCCACGGAGGATGACATCCTAATTCTAGATCCGGAATCCGAATTTGGAAACCTGACAGTAGCATTAGGGGGAGAAGTTGTAAAAGTATCAGCAACTTCTGGAATGCATCTGAATGCTATGGATATGGACAGCAGCTATGGGGATGATACCAATCCACTAATTGAAAAATCAGAATTTCTGTTGTCTGTTTTTGAACAGCTGATAGGGGCAGGCAATCTGGACGCAAAGGATAAATCCATCATTGACCGCTGTACAGCTGATACTTATCGTGATTATATCCGCAGCGGTTATACCAAGGAAGTGCCGACTTTAAAGGACTTATACCGACAGCTGATGCTGCAGGAAGAGCCAGAAGCAAGAGCTCTTGCCTTATCAGCAGAATTATTTACCAGTGGAAGTCTGAACACGTTTGCGCATAAAACAAATGTGGATACGAAGAACCGTATCATGGATTATGATATCCGGGAACTGGGTTCCCAGCTCATGCCCCTTGGCATGCTGGTAACACTGGATGCCATTTTCAACCGTGTGATCCAGAACTGGAAAAAAGGAAAACGGACCTGGATCTTTTGTGATGAGTTTTATCTGTTATTCCGCTATCCATACAGTGCGGAATTTTTTTATAAGTTATGGAAGCGTATCCGAAAGTATAATGGGTTCGTGAATGCCATGAGCCAGAATGTAGATGAGGTTCTACGTTCCGATACGGCAAGACTTATGCTCGCAAACAGTGAGTTTTTAGTTATGCTGAACCAGGCAAGTACGGACCGGGAAGAATTGGCAAGACTTTTGAACATTTCCGACAACCAGTTAGGATATATCACAAATGTGAAAGCTGGAAGTGGTTTGATACGCTGTTCTGGAAATCTGGTTCCATTTGAAAATACATTCCCAAGGAATACAAAGTTGTACCAACTGATGACAACAAAACCAGGAGAAAGTTTGAAAGCTGTATAGCATAGGTTCGTTCATCAAATGTGTTTTACAGTACGTCATAATTGAATCAAAAAATATGAAAGCCGTTACATGGGGGACTGTGTAACGGTTTTTGATTCATAGAGAAAGGGTGTGTAAATGTGATAAAAGATGTACAGGAAAAGAAAATATCTTTTTATACAGCTGAATGCATGGAATTTGAAACAATGGGAGAAGTGACAGAGTGCGCCACATTAAAAGAAGCCTTTCGGATATACCAGAAAATGGAACAGAAAAGATCCGGTATGGGGGTTGGGATTGGATTTATTTTACATGATCCAGATGTGCCTGAGTACAGTGATATCCACTATCCTTTATATCAAGGAAATGGGGTGGAGCGGGATTTAATTGCACTTGTGGAGGCTTATGAGAAGCACCCACTGGTACAGAAAGCACAAAAAGATATGCAGAAACTGTTAGATAGGAAAAAACAGGTGGAACGATAAAGGAGGAGAATAAGGCAGATATTAAAACAAAAGAGGTAGACCGGACGTTGAAAGTCCGGGAACATGCCAAACAGCTTCCCAAAGAATTGATCAAGGATATTATTTTAAAATCTGC
>DWVA01000033.1 GCA_019120475.1 Candidatus Blautia intestinipullorum
TTGTTTTATCTATATAGAATACTTTTTCTTTCTGAATTTTAGAAAAATCCTGTAATCCAATTCCTACAACACGTGCCATATCATCATCACCTGCTTTTCTATATTCAGCTTTTTCTATTATTATACTGAAATGTTTTTGCGATCACAAGAAGGCCGCCGCATCTCAGGCACAAGCCAAGTGACACGGCAGCATCTCTATGCTATTTTCTCTTCAGATTCTAAATAACGGTAAACTTTCCGCAGTCTGGCTCCAAGAATCGTGTTTCTTCCTTTTCCTTTGCCGGTACGGATTGCCTGAGCCAGCGCTTGTTTACTTCCGACTAAAATCACTTTTCTTTTCGCTCTTGTAACTGCAGTATAATAAAGATTTCTCCTTAATGCTCTCCAATAACAGGATAAAACCGGAATGATCACGATTTCATATTCCGAGCCTTGCCCTTTATAAACGGTAATTGCGTAAGCAAGTTCAAGATTCCAGTGCTCATTTTCTGCATAGGTCTTAATTCGCTCATCACCGAAATCTACATCCATCTGCCAAATCCCATCTTTTTGCCAAATCCGGTCTACTACACCAATATCTCCGTTAGAAATTTCATCTATATTCTTGGTCTGCATAACCTTATCCTGGATTCGAAAAGTCCTGCCTCCATTTTTGATTTCTCTTTTACCCGGTGCAGCCGGATTAATCCGATCACGAATCTTTTGGTTTAAAATCTCTGCATCTTCTTTTCGAGCAGTTAATACCTGTACTGCATTTGCTGATTTCTTCCTTCCTTTCCACTCTGAGCAAAACAATTTTTCTATTTTCTGACCTGCCACTTCCTGGTTCTGCGCCGGTACAAAGCAGAAGCAGTCATTATATACCAAATTTGTTTTTCCAAAATTAATCTTCCTGGCATTCTCCAGAATTGTCTGGTTTTCCTGACGGAAACATTGATCAAGCACTGTAACGGGAATGACTCCGGAAAGGATCAGTTCCCGGAACACATCTCCCGGCCCAACTGACTCCAGCTGATCCTTATCTCCTACAAAGAGTATTCTACTTCCCTTTTTGATCTGTTTAACAAATTTTGCAAACAAATGCATATCCACCATACTGCATTCATCCACAATAATTAAATCATCCGGAAGGCTCTGCCCAGGATTCCATGCATCTTCGCCTGCTTCTCCGGTCAGGCCGATACTTCTATGGATCGTCATCGCAGGATAACCTGTAGTTTCGTACATTCTCTGCCGTGCTCTGCCCGTGGGTGCCGCCAGTAAAGTCATGCTGTCCATATCCAGCATTTCCTGAATCATAACGATAAATCGAAGGATCATCGTTTTCCCACTTCCCGGCCCGCCGGTGATAATGGAAACTGGATTGTTAAAAGCGTTTTCAATGCCTTTTCTCTGCTTAGGCGTCAAGCAGATCCCTTCTTTTTTTTCTAACTGGTGTATCTTTTCCTTTACATTTCTCTGTGGCACCTTGCATTTACAAAGCATGGCTAACTGAAGAGCTGCTCCCTGCTCATCTTCATAATTTTTCCGAAGATAGATTCTCCGGTAACTGCATACTAATGGTTCATTCTTTCCTAACAGAGAATTTCCTGCATCCCGTATTTTCCGCTCTGTTACTATGGAATCTTTTCCTTTTTGTCGGATTAAAGTACGGACTTTTTGCAAAATTTCGGGCACTTCCAGATAAAGGTGTCCTTCACTCTCTGCAACCTGCAGAACATAAAGAATTGCCGCACGAAGGCGGAGTGGGTTATCCGGTTTAAAATTTTTCACCTTTCTCGCTATTGGATCTACAGTTTGAAATCCAAAACCTTCAATTTCACATAAGCGAAATGGATCTTTTCTTACAATACTGACCGCAGCGTCCCCGAAATGTTCCTGTATCTTCTGCAGCTTTTTCGGTGTTACTCCTGCTGATGAAAGAAAAAGGGAAAGTTTCCGAAGACTTTCACTTTTTCGGTAACTTTCCTTGATCTCTTCCAATTTTCGTTCTGAAATCCCCGGGATTTCTAATAGTCTCTGCGGGCATTGCTCAAACACATAAAAAGTATGCTTACCAAATTTTTCTACGATCCGTTCTGCAAGTGCCGGTCCAATCCCTTTGATCAGTCCTGAGCTTAAATATGCTTTTACTCCTTCACCAGTCGTTGGCAGATGTATCTGCACAGACTCTACATGGAATTGTTCCCCATATTTTGCAGAGTCCTTCCATTTACCAGAAAAAGAATAGTTTAGCCCGGATTCCTGGGGCAACTCATATCCTACAGCAACAAACTGACCGTTTTCTTTCTGAGCTTTTTCAGGAAGCGGTTCATCTGTTGCATAGGTTGCAACGGTATATCCATTCTCACTATTATAAAAGACCGTGCCACAAAATCTGCATTCCACTTATGTCTGCCTCCTTCTTCTGCTGATCCACAGATATTTACCATTTACCTTTGCCTGAATCTCTCCTTCTCTGTTGATAATTGCACAAAGCGCTTTTATCTCCTTTCCTGGAAAATCACGGATTGCAGCAACTCTTGTGAAACCTTCCTTTGATTTCATGCTGCACATCCCATCTTGAGCAATCGAAAAGGAAAATACACGTTTGTTTAAAAGGCTTCGGGAAATATGTAAGATACGGTTTTTACCTGTTAACTCATACCAGTCTTCTACCTCCTGCGGCACTTTTACCGTCTTATTCTTTCTATGTTCTGTCCCCTTTCCTAGCGGATTCTCTCCTGGTACTGTCTTAGGCTTTTCCTGTGGGGTAAACTGTTCATCCGCCTTTTTTGCCTCATCCTCTGCAGTCTGCGAAGGAGTCGGACGTTTCTCTGACTCCTTTGTTTCCTTTTTTGAGTGCTGTGAAAAATCATGCGGTTTCTTTGTTTCTTTCTTGCATGATTCAC
>DWVA01000034.1 GCA_019120475.1 Candidatus Blautia intestinipullorum
TATGACAAATGGTTTCGGTCCGCTTGTAGGCGAAGGGGCAGGAGTTACAAGTGTAAAGGATATCCGTTATCTTACAATGGGTGATGATGAAGAAATCCTGAAAAAGATAACAGCAGTGGGATTTAAGAGCATTGAGGTTCTGGAAGGAAATCTGACAAAATACAGTCAGGATCTTTCTGTACTGAAGGACATGCTTCAGAAATATTCCGCTGAAATGATGAGCGTCTGTGTCGGAGCAAACTTTATCTATCGGGATGCACTGGAAGATGAAATGTTCCATATGGAAGAAGTTGCGAAAGCGGCAAAAGCTGTAGGCGTTACATACGCGGCGCTCTGCGGCGGCGCGATCCGCGGAAAGGGAGTTCAGGATTCAGACTACCATCTGCTTGGAAAAGGCCTGGATATGGCTGCGAAAGTATTCGCGGAATACGGTATCGAGGCAAGTTATCATCCGCATCTCGGATCCATGGCGGAAGCTCCGGAGCAGGTAGACAGACTGTTTTCGGAAACATCCATCAAAATCTGCCCGGATCTGGCTCATCTTGCGGCAGGCGGCGGAGATCCTCTTGAAACAGTGAAGAAATATTATGACAGGATTTCCTTCGTACATCTGAAGGACCTGGATGATAACGGATTCGCTCCCCTCGGAAAAGGCCGTCTGGATATCAACGGAGTTCTGGATTTCCTGAAGGAAAAAGGATACAAAGGCGATTATCTCGTAGAAGTTGACGGTTATGCGGGAGATCCTGTATATGCATGCATGACGTCCTATGATTTCCTGAAAGGAAAACTTCTGTAATCAAAAATCAGACCAAGAAAAGGAGATGAAATTATGAAAAGAAAAATAGTAAGCGTTTTACTGACAACAGGTATGATCTTTTCTCTGACATTTAGCTGCCAGGCGGCAGAGGCTGAGGCTGCCGGCGGAGCTACCGGACCGAATGGTGAAGCTGCAACACCTGCATCTGAGATTCAGCTGACAGAAGAAGAAAAGGAGCAGATCAGAGAAGGCGGATATACTGCGGCGATCTCCATGCACTATGGCGGAAACGACTGGGCGACTTCTCAGTTGGAAGGACTTCAGGCTACTTTCGACGATCTGGGTATTGAAGTCGTAGCTGTTACAGACGCTGATTTTTCTGCTGAGCAGCAGGTTTCCGATATCGAGACGATCATGGCAAAAGATCCTGATATCATTATCAGCATTCCTACAGACGCTACCGCTACCGCAGACGCTTTCGAGAGAGTTTCCGAAGCAGGTATCAAACTGGTATTCATGGACAATGTGCCGGAAGGAATGACTGCAGGAGAAGACTATGTAAGCTGTGTTTCTGCGGATAACTATGGAAATGGCTGTATCGCGGCAGAATTAATGGGCGAAGCTCTCGGCGGAGAAGGACAGATCGGTATGGTATATTACGATACTGTTTATTTCGTAACAAACCAGAGAGACCAGGGCTTCAAAGACACTATGGCAGAGAAATATCCGGACATCGAGATTGTTACTGAACAGGGCTTCACAGATGAAAACGGATGCTCCGAGCAGGGTGACGCCATTCTCACACAGTATCCCATGATCGACGGTATCTACGCAAGCTGGGATATTCCTATGGAAGGAGTTCTCTCCTCTGTTCGTGCGGCAGGTCTTACCGGCGACGATGTAAAACTGACGACGATTGATCTTGGAAACAATATTGCAAAAGAGATCGCAGAAGGAACTGTTGTAGGTCTTGGCGCACAGCTTCCTTATGACCAGGGCGTTGCGGAAGCTACTCTGGCTGCGTATTCTCTGCTTGAAAAAGAGGCTCCGCCTTATGTTGTTGTAGATGCCAAAAGAGTTGACCGTTCAAACGTCGTGGAAGCATATGAAGACGTTTACCATGTAGAAGCTCCGGACTGGCTGCAGGAGGCAGTGTCTGAATAAGGAGGAAAGAAATGAACCCATATGTACTGGAAATGAAAGAGATTGAAAAATCTTTTGGCGTACCGGTGTTGAAAGGCGTGAATTTCTCGCTGAAAAAAGGCGAGATCCATGCTCTGGTCGGCGGAAACGGAGCGGGAAAATCAACACTTATGAAGATCATGACAGGAGTATATACAAAAGATTCCGGAACGATTCTGGTAAATGGCAAGGAAACTGTGATTCAGAATACCCACGACGCAAAGAAAAACGGAATCGGTATGATCTTTCAGGAGCTGTCCCTTGTCCAGACTATGACAGTAGAAGAAAATATTTTCCTCGGATCGGAAGTGACGGAAAAAGGACTGCGCAGGACAGGATATATGACGGAAAGGGCAAAAAAAGTCCTGGATGATCTGGGGATCGAAGTGGATCCGAAAGAGGTAGTCGGAAACCTCAGCGTAGGCATGAGCCAGATGGTAGAAATCGCCAAGGCTATGGAAAAAGAAGCGAAAATCCTTGTTCTTGACGAACCGACGGCCTCTCTGTCAGATGCGGAGACAAAGTATTTGTTTAAGATGATGAGAGATCTGCAGGAAAAGGGCGTTTCCATGATTTACATCTCCCACCGTATGAATGAGATCATGGAGATTGCGGACAGCATCTCTATACTCCGGGACGGAAAGATCGTCCATACAGGAAAAATCGCGGATATTACCATGGAAGAGATCATTGCTCATATGATGGGAGAAAACACAGGAAAGAAATTTGACTGGGTTCCCAGAAAATACGACAAAGACGGTGATGATCTTCTGCGGGTAGAGCACCTGAAGATAAACGACCGGATAAATGACATCTCTTTCAGCCTGAAAAAAGGCGAGATCCTGGGATTTGCCGGACTTATGGGAAGCGGGCGTACGGAAATTCTGGAAACATTGTTTGGATTACGGAAGAAGGAAGGAGGCACAGTGCTGCGCAACGGCAGCGCTGTGACCGTCAGGAACCCGTCAGAAGCTATCCGCAGCGGATTTGCGCTGATCCCCGAGGACAGAAGAAAGCAGGGGCTGGTGCTGATACATTCGGTAAAAGAAAACGCGATCCTTCCCAAAATAAAACAGCTCACCAGACACGGATTTGTCGATGAAAAGAAGGCTGATGCAATGGTGGAGGACAATGTTAAAAAGCTGAATATCGTTACGGATGACATCCATAAGCGGATCAATCTTCTCTCCGGAGGAAATCAGCAGAAGGTAGTAATTGCGAAATGGATGAATATGGAGCCGGAGGTAATGATGCTGGACGAGCCCACTGCCGGAGTGGACGTCGGCGCAAAGGCGGAGATCATTTCTCTGATTCGGGATTATGCCGAACAGGGAAAAGGTGTATTATTTGTTTCTTCAGAGTTGGCGGAACTTATGGCTGTGTGTGACAGAATTATTACTATATTTGATGGTCATATTACTGGAGAGATCGATAGAAAAGATATAGATACAGAGGAGGTACTGCAGTATGCGATTCAGCAAAAGTAAAAAGAACATACAGTGGGACAAATATATGGTCTACATTATTTTTGTTGTGGTATTTGTCCTGTTTGCGTTGATTCTGGGGAACAAAGGCTTTTTACAGCCGAGAAACCTGGTCAATATCCTGAGACAGACGGCTATGATTTCCGTTATGGCTGTGGCGGGCGTTTTTGTTATGGCGGCAGGACAGATCGATCTGACGGTCGGATCCATCACAGCCATGACGGCGATGCTTGTTTCTCTTGTTCTGCAGAAGTTCAACAGCATTTTACTGGCTCTTGTTGTAGGTATCGGTTTCGGCGTTGTGATCGGCCTGATCAACGGACTGCTTGTTACAAAACTGAAACTGCCGGCGTTCCTGGCTACCCTCGGTATGATGGAACTGGTCCGGGGCGGAGCGATGTGGATCACAGATACGGCGGCTGTACCTATTGAAAACAAGACCTTCTGCAATATTTTCGGAATCGGCGAGGTTGCCGGGATTCCTGTGCTTGTTTTGTGGACCATCCTTTTTTATATAGTTGGAATCCTTATCTTTAATAAAGGAACATTCGGAAGACATATTCTTGCCACCGGCGGAAATGAGAACTCGGCAGTATACAGCGGTATCAATACGAAGAAAGTAAAGATCATTGCGTTTACCATGTCAGGAGCTTTCGCCGCTTTTGCCGGAATCATGTATGCGGCCCGTATGCAGGCAGGAAGATATTCCTACGGCGACGGCGACGAAATGTCGGTAATCGCTGCCGTAGTACTTGGCGGAACGGCCATGTCCGGTGGAACCGGATCAGTAATCGGCGCGTTATTCGGCTCTGTGCTGATGGGAATGATGAACAACGCGGTTATTCTTGCAAACTTAAGTTCCGCACAGCAGACAATGATCAAAGGCGGAATCATCATTCTGGCAGTAGCCCTCAGCAATCTGAGCCAGGGAAAGAAAAAGAACTAAACAGAAATTGTGAATGAGAATAGAATCTAGGAGGAAATGATTATGAAAACTTTAAACGTAGGATTAGTTGGAGCGGGATTTATGGGAAAAGCACATGTAGTTGCGTATTCCAATATGCCCAAATTTTTCTGGCCCGCACCGGCCGTACCTGTTCTGAAAACTGTCTGCGACATTGATCCTGAAATTGCGAAAGAAGCAAAAGAGCGTTTTGGATTTCAGAAGTGCTGCATTGACTGGAAAGAAATCGTAAACGATCCGGAAATCGATGTTGTCAGCATTTGTACACCGAACAATGCTCATGTAGCCGTTGCTATTGCGGCGCTGGAGGCCGGGAAACATGTTATCTGTGAAAAGCCCATTGCTTCTACACTGGAAGACGCGAAGGCCATGGCGGAAGCTGCGGAAAAGGCGGCAAAGAAGGGGATTGTAAGCATGAATGCTTATCAGTACCGCAGAGTACCGGCTATTGATCTGGCGAAAAAACTGATCGATGAAGGTTCGATCGGGGATATCCTGAACATTCGCTGTACCTATCTGCAGAGCTGGTCTGCCGATCCGGATTCTCCTCTTTCCTGGAGATTCCAGAAAAAAATTGCCGGAGGCGGAGCTCTGGGCGATATCGCTTCACATGTAATTGATATCGCGCAGTATCTTGCAGGAGATATTGACGAGGTTGTCTCTCTGGTTAAGACATACATTAAGGAAAGACCGGTACAGGAAGGCGGAGTGGATCTCCTCGGAACCGTAAAACTGGGCGCGGACGCACCCCGCAAAGCTGTAGACGTTGACGATGAGGACGCTTTCCTTGTAAAATTTAAGAGCGGAGCTGTAGGAAGTATCGAAGCTACACGAAACGCATGGGGAAGAAATAACTTTATTACAGTTGAGCTCCACGGTACAAAGGGAAGCATCGCGTTTAATTATGAAAGATTAAACGAACTTCAGGTATGTTTCGCAGACGATCCGGATGACAGACGCGGATTCAAAACAATTTATACAGGGCCGGCACACTTCCACGGAGAAGTTACCTGGAACATCCCCGGCATGAATATCGGCTATGGCGAACTGAAGACCATCGAAATGTATGAGTTCATCAAGGCGATTACAGAAGGCTACCAGCCGAGTACTTCCTTTAAGGTGGGATATCGTGTAGAACGTGTGTGTGAAGCAGTAAGACAGTCTGCTGAAATCAAACAATGGGTTAAAGTCGAAGACTGATAAGGTTAAGGGGCCGCAGACAATGCGGCTCCTTTTTGTTACCTGAAAAACGATAAAATTGACTTTTCCCCCCGGGCCTGTATAATGTATTTAGTAGAACAAACAGATAGGTGGAAAAAATGGCGACAATTAATGATATAGCAAAAATGGCAGGAGTTTCTGTCTCCACAGTTTCACATGTAGTCAACAAAACCCGTTATGTAAGCCCTGAGAAAGTGGAAAAAGTAGAAAAAGCGATCAGGGAACTGGATAATCCGCCCAACTTTGTTCTGAAGAAAAAAAAGATGCCCTCTCACAGGGCAGATGGAAACTATATCTTTCTTTTGATTTCAGACAAAAAGAGCAACTTTCAGCGCCGGGTAGAGAGGGAGATTGATGAAAAGCTGAAAAACACGGGGTATACGCTGGTCACGATAGAGTGCGGAGCGGATACTGCCGGAATAGAAAGCTTTCTGCAGGTGTCTTTACAGGATGATTCAGCCAAAGGAGTGATTCTTTTTCCGGATGAAAAAGATATTCTGACTCATCATGTTCTGAAGGATGTCCAGATACCGGTAGTCATTCTTGGCAGAGAAGTGAACGGTTATATGGCGGACACTGTTTGCACGGATACCTGTGACGGCGCGTATAAGGTGGTGAAACATCTTATTAAGAAAGGACATGAACGGATCGCTTTTCTTGGACGCAGCAGTGAACGCAGACCGATGCGCCTGGAAGGATACAAAAAAGCCCTGGAGGAATCTGAAATTCCGGTGGATGAATCCTATATTTATCCGCATCTTCAAAACGATAGGGATATTTTTGAGGCTCTGGATAAAATGCTGGAGAAGGATTCTATGCCTACGGGAGTATTTCTGGCGAACTATGCAGTAGTGATCCCTTTTTTGAAATATATCAATGCGCATAATATTATATGCCCTTCTGATATATCGGTAGTCTGTTTCGACTTTTTTGAATGGGCGCCCCTGTACACCCCGGCTCTTACAACTATTGAGCAGGATGTCGCATTGTATGCCGAACTGGCGGTCAACACACTGATGAAGCGGATCGCGCGGCAGGAATATGCCAATATGCCTGCATATAAAGAGGTTTATCAAAAGCATACCCTGTCCATGAAACTTGTTATCCGCGATTCCACCAGAGGAATCGGGAGAGGGCCTTTCGGCGAACGGGCGGCTTCTATGGAAGATCTTACGATAGCGGAGGACGAAATTCAAAGTATCCGGCAAAAAAAGATCACGGCGGCGATCTCCTTTCATTATGCCGGAAAAGCATGGATGGAACTTCATCAGAAGGGAATACGAAACGTCTTTGACAGGCTGGGGATTTCTTTGATAGCTATTACAGACGCTCATTTTGACCCGGAACTCCAGTGCAGGCAGTTGGAAAGCCTGAAGCTGCTGGAACCGGATATTCTGATCGCAATACCTTCGGATAATAAACGTACCTCTGAGGCCTTTATGGATATTGTAAAAAGCAAGATAAAACTTGTTCTGATCACGAATGTGCCGGAAGGGCTGTCTCCGGAGGATTATGTGACATGTGTTTCGGTTAATGAACGTTCTCACGGGCAGAATATGGGCCATGGCCTGGGTGAATATATGTATAAACATGGCATGAAGAATTATGGCGTGGTCGTACATGACGCGGATTTTTATGCCACAAATCAAAGAGACGGCGCGGCGAAGCAGGTTTTGGCGGAAGAATATCCAAATCTCCATCTGTGCGGGGAGATAAGGTTTGAGAATGAAGGGGAAATCTATCGAAAGACAAAAGAACTGATCAAAAGATATCCGGAAATAGAAGCTCTCTATATATCCTGGGATGGTCCGGCAATGGAAGTGATCGAAGCGCTGACGGAGCTGGGCCGTACAGATATTGTGATCTCCACAGGAGACCTGGATCATGCGGTGGCAATAAATATGGCAAAAGGCGGGATGATCAAAGTACTGAGCGCGCAGCGCCCTTATGAACAGGGACAGGCTATTGCCCTTGCTTCGGTAAAATCAATATTAAACCAGAAAGTTCCCTCTTTCATAGGAATTGAACCTATATCTGTCACTCCTGAAAATCTTCTCAGATCCTGGAAACAGGTTTTCAAGGAAGAAGCGGGTGAAGAACTGGTGCAGGCTTTCAAAGAAAATCCTAATTATGTTTTTGAAAAATGATCCCGGAACAGGGGGGACAGCCTCAGCGTACAAGAAGAGTGCGCTGCCCCCCCCCTTGTGCGCTGACGCGAAAAATACCCGTGTACAGAAAGAGAGATAAAAATCCTGTACACGGGTATTTTAGTATGTAAACAGCCTCTCAGGGCTGCAAATTGATATGCTCCCTTTTAGGTAGACAGTAAAAAATAAAACTGTTTATCTGGAAGCGGGCATTTTCTATATTGATACAGGCGGAGCGGGATAATGCTATTGCTGCGGTCTGTCAGTCACTGTCATATCAATATCCAGAATCGTCTCTGAATACGGGAGATATGTAATGGCGGCCGTCAGCGCCTGACTGCCGTCAAGATTCTGCGTCTGCATAAGAAGTTCTTTCCCTTCTTTAAATTCTTCCCGGGAAATGGAAAAGGTTTTTCTCCGGCCGTCAGCATCCATTCCGCTGATTTGAATGGTAGGGCTGTCGCTGATATTATTATAATAAAAGGAAACATCGTTCAGAAGAACCGTATCAGGACTGTTTAAATAAGGAATATCCCGCAGCGGATTGACAACCTGTACATATAGGACGAAAACGGAGATTCCTGCCAGGACAGCCGCGATTACCGGGAAAGCGAGTTTTTGCTGCCAGCCTCCGTGTCTTTCCTTTAGAGAAAGATAAAGAAGCGTGACGGCGGTACATATGATAAAAAACGAGATACATATCCAGAAAGGAAGGGAGCAGTAATTTTCCGTAATCCCGTTCCCGCCGGCAGTTTTGCTGATAACAGCGGAAAGCGCCATTGGCAGAATAAAAACAAGAGCCAGAACTCCTGTCGTCATAGTCAGTTTCTGAAGTTTATTGATCATAGAATCCACCTCTCTTGTGAATACCATGATACCTTCCTGCACCTTTCGCAGCAATCATTATTCTGTAAAATAAATGTTAATTCTAAAACAGAGATGCCCGGCTTTAGCCGGACATCCCTGCAAAAGATAAATTCCATAATGATGATTCAAATTTTCCTTGTACCACAGCGTGGTCGAAGAATATGAATTTTTCAGAAAAGTTCCTGAAGCTCTCACGATTCCTCCATATAGTCAAACACTCCCGTTCCGCCACCCGCGTGGCCAAGGAAGGGGGAGTTTGAGGGGGAACCATCGGCCTTCGCAACTGTGAGAGGGTTCCCCCTCAATCCCCTTTTAGAACAATCCTGTGATCTTTCCGTTTTCATCTACGTCGATCTTCTCTGCAGCCGGAACTTTCGGGAGACCAGGCATAGTCATGATCTCTCCGGTAAGGGCTACGATAAAGCCTGCTCCTGCGGAGATCTTCAGGTTGCGGACAGTTACCTCAAAGTCTGTAGGCGCTCCCAGTTTCGTCTGGTCGTCTGTCAGGCTGTACTGTGTCTTAGCCACGCAGATCGGGCAGTTTCCGAAACCGAGATCCTCAAGCTGCTTTGCCTGTTTCTGTGCGTTTGCGGTAAGAACGGCTCTCTTTCCTCCATAGACCTTCTGTACGATCTGGTTCAGCTTGTCCTCGATGGTTCCGTCCAGCTCGTAAGCATAGGTGAAGTCGTTGGGCTCTTCCACCAGACGGATCACTTCTTCTGCCAGCTTAATGCCGCCTTCGCCGCCTTTTGCCCATACTTCGGAGAGAGCTACGTTTACGCCCAGCTCCTTGCACTTTGCCTCTACCAGGTCAAGCTCCGCCTTGGTATCGGTGGGGAAGGCGTTGATGGCAACTACGCAGGGAAGCTTGTATACGTTCTTGATGTTGCTTACATGCTTCAGAAGGTTCGGCATACCTTTTTCGAGAGCTTCCAGGTTCTCGTTGTTCAGGTCTGCCTTCGGAACGCCGCCGTTATATTTCAGGGCACGGACAGTAGCTACCACTACCACTGCGTTGGGCTTCAGGCCTGCCATACGGCATTTGATATCCAGGAATTTCTCTGCGCCCAGGTCTGCGCCGAAGCCTGCCTCTGTAATAGTGTAGTCAGCCAGTTTCATAGCCATCTTGGTAGCTGTTACAGAGTTGCAGCCGTGAGCGATATTTGCGAACGGTCCGCCGTGTACGATTGCCGGAACATGCTCCAGGGTCTGTACCAGGTTCGGTTTCAGGGCGTCCTTCAGAAGCGCGGTCATAGCGCCTTCTGCATGGAGGTCATGTGCCGTTACCGGCTTCTGCTCAGAAACCTTTCCATATGTATAGCCTACGATGATACGGCCCAGTCTTGCCTTCAGGTCGTTAATGTCGCTTGCAAGGCAAAGAACTGCCATGATCTCGGATGCTACGGTGATGTCGTAGCCGTCCTCACGGGGCATTCCGTTTGTTCTTCCGCCAAGGCC
>DWVA01000249.1 GCA_019120475.1 Candidatus Blautia intestinipullorum
CAGAAAAACCGAGAACACGGATCCCCGTCCTTTTTCCGAGGAGATCCTGATATATCCGCCTTCTCCCGCCAGAATCTCTCTCGCCAGATACAGACCGATCCCCACGCCGTCCTGATCCTGTGTTTCTTCTCCTCGGCGGAACCTCTGGAACACAAGCGGGATCTCCTCCTCGTCCAGGCCCCGGCCGGTGTCCTCCACTTCCACAGCTGTAAACAGTTCATACTGTTTCGTGCGGACCGTAATGCTTCCCCGGTCCGTGTATTTCACTGCGTTGTCCAGGATATTTCCAATGGCTTCCGCCGTCCATTTCCTGTCAAAACATACCCTTATGGGTTCCGAAAGGTCTTTCAGCTCCAGCCCTTTCCGCTCTGCCTTTTCTCTGTAAGAGGCAATGGTCTCCGACAGCATTTCTCTGATATCCTGCTCCCGGGGATAAAGGGTTATGATCCCCGTTTCCAGTCGCGACATTTTGATCAGAGATCCGATAAGGAAATTCAGTTTTTCCGCCTGCTTCTGTATGGCTGTCAGAGATTCCTCCGTGTCGGGATCCGTCTCCCTCTCTGCCAGAAGCTGTGTGTAAAGAAGAAGATTCGCAATGGGCGTTTTGGTCTGATGGGAAATATCCGCGATCAGAGTTTTGATCTTTTCTTTTTCCGCCGCAGCCGCTTTCATGGATTTTTCCGACGCGTTCAGATAATCCGCCATTTCGCTTTCCAGGGCGGAACAAACGCTCTCGTCAAAACCGGACTCGCTGAAGCGTCCTGCCTGCGCCGCCTCCAGCATCCGGCGGAGCCGTTCTGTGATCTGTCTCTGTTTCCGGTTCTGAAATATAACGAACAGAATGCTTCCCGTCACACATGCCGCCGCGATTGCTATACACAGTATACTTATTTTATCCATGCCGCTTCACCCACCGGTATCCCGATCCGTAGACCGTCTCGATCTGCGCTCCCGCATCCAGCTTGTTCCGCAGTCTTTTCACAGCAACGGACAGGGCGTTCTCGTCCACGTATTCCGCGCCGTCTGTCCAGAGCCGGTCGATCAGTGTTTCTCTTTTCAAAATACGCCCTTCATTTTCCACCAGGATACGGAGCAGCTTCTGTTCATTTTTACTCAGTTCCACCTGTTTACCGTCCACAGAGTACTCCATCCGGTCGAAACAGAAACGATACCTGCCATAAACCCACGCTGTTTCCTGCTTTTCTCCATTCTCCCTCATCCGGCGAAGCTGTGTATTGACTCTGGCGCGCAGCACCGCAAGACTGAAAGGCTTCGTGATATAATCGTCCGCGCCGGCTTCCAGTCCCGCCACAATATCGGTCTCCATATCGTTAGCCGTCAGGAGTATTACCGGAAAGCGCCATTGCCTTTTCACTTCTTCCAGAAAATCAAACCCGTTCCCGTCCGGGAGATTCACGTCCAGGATCATCAGATCCGGCAGGCCGTCTCTCAGTATCCCCCGGGCTTCCCTGAGCTTCCCGCAGATTTTGATTTCCCGGTCTTCTGTTTTCAGGGCTCTTTTAAGCCCCTGTGCAAGAACCCCGTCGTCCTCCACAATCAGAATAGATGTCTGTTGGTACATAGTTTTTCTCCGCTAATGTCCACTTTTTTCTGTCCCAGTTTTCCAGTAGTATTACCTAATTATAATCTTACAGGTTATGGTTATGCAATAGATTTGTTTTCTTCCCTATAGGATTACGGATAAAATAATATCCCCAGGCCAGATACTGACCCGAGGATATCTTCACAGTCTGATCTCCCCGAGGCGTCCTGCGCCCCGCAGATATTTCCGATAGATAAAGAAAAATGTCACACACGAGAGACATGCCGCCGCGCCGTCCGCAAAAGGTTCCGCATAAAAAGCGGACTGCGCCGTCCATATAAGCGGGATCAGGCAGGTCGCGACAAAATAAAGGGTTTTCCTCGTCAGAGAAAGACTTAACGATATCTTTGTCATACCCAACGCCGTCAGCCCGTCCACGATCACATACTGAAAGCTTAACGGAATGATCATCAGCGTAAAGACTCTGATTCCCCACACAGCCAGCTTCGCATACTCCGGCTCATCTGTAAAGATCCGTACAAAATGCTGGGGCATGATCCGCGAGATCAGGAACATGACCGAAGTAAAACATACGCAGAGCGCAAGCACCCAGAAAAATGTCTTCCGGATCCGGTCCGGCCGGTTCGCCCCATAGTTAAAACTGATCAGCGGCTGGGATCCGCCCGTGATACCCAGCATCGGCGAAGTGATCAGCAGCATATAGCTCTGCACGATGGTCGCCGCGGTGATCAGCGTGTCTCCGTACTCCGGCCCGCCGTAATACTGGAGCACCGCATTCAGCGCAATGATAATGATACTGTCTGACGCCAGGATCAGGAAAGGCGAAAATCCGATCTTTACGATCCGTTTGCCTGTATCCCGGTCCGGCCTGACAATGGCGAGGGGAACCGGCATCCTCTTCCGGCGCAGGGTACAGAGCACAAACGCGCAGGAACACATCTGCGCCAGCACCGTCGCCACTGCTGCGCCCGCCACGCCCATATCAAAGAGAAAAATAAACACCGGATCCAGCACAATATTGACGACCGCCCCGATCAGGGTTGTCGTCATTCCCAGAAGCGGAAAGCCCTGGGCTGTAATAAAATAGTTCATCCCCGTGCCCAGAAGCGCAAAAAATGTACCGGCCGTATAGATCGTCATGTAAGCGTCCGCATAAGAAAACGTTACCTCACTGGCGCCGAACCAGTTTAAGAGCTGATCTTTCGTGACAAGGAAGATCAGCGTAAGCGCCAGCGACACAATAATGAGATAGGAAAAACTGTTGGCCAGGATCTTCCGGGCATTTTTCTTATCCTCCGCGCCGAGCCGCACAGAAAAAAGCACAGATCCGCCAATCCCGAACAATGTGCCGAAAGATGATAACAGTGTCACGACCGGAGCGCAGACACCGACGCCGGCAAGGGCATCCGCGCCTGTCACCGGAATATTTCCCACGTAGATCCGGTCCACGATACTGTAGAGCACGTTCACAAACTGGGCGAACATAAACGGAATCGATATTTTCAATACAAGCAGGGGAATCGAATCCCTGCCGAAATCATTTGTTTTCTTCATTTTACTGATTTTCTCCCCTGTTGATCACAAACATTTCTATTATAGCACTGTTTATCAAAAAGAAAAGAGAATACTGTAACTGCACCGGCAGAAACTGTATTCTCCACTTCTTTGTCATTTTTTCCAGCGCCTGGAATTTCATACATCTTAATCATAACAGGCGCTGAATGCAGGTCTCATTTCTTCGATCTGTCTGCGAGTCAGCCTGTAATCTGCAGCAACCTTTTCCCAGTTTTCTCTTACGATCTTCAAAATATCTTCTGCATAATTCCTTGCATCATTTTCATGAATCCCAAATCTGACAGCAGTCTGTATATCACATCCATAATTTTAATCTATTCAGACCAACGGTAATGACAGCTTCTATCTGAATGAACAATGAAATCGCCCGCTTATTTTGGAGGATAAGTGGGCGAAAACTGTCTATAGTGTTAGTTTAATTTCTCGAATCCAACAAGGCGAGCGAAAAAATAACGCTGTCAATACCAAGTATAAGTAAGTAAATTGCTATGATGTAGCTTGCGGACAGGAAAGACAGTACAGGATTCAGGATCATCGTGAATCCCAAGATTAAACCAATGATATTCACAGCCATCGTAAAATAGTAATATCCGCTGACGCAGGTTAAGCGTACAAATGGCAGGTGAGAGAGCCTGCCGATACAGTGCATAATGAACCAAATCGGGAACAGAATCAAAAGCGCCCATTCTCCGGCCACAATATTAAACAGGATAAACACACCGGCAATCACACTGATGATTCCTGAGACCAGCGAGATGGCTGGTGGAAAACCGGTACGCTGCTCAATTTTTATGTAATATGCAATGTCCATAATACCTGTCATCAGTGCAAAAACACCATAAATAAGTGTTGCGCCTTCTAATGCGGCCGATGGCCTGATAAACGTATAAATGCCTAAAATAATTAGCAGGACACCAAAGATAAATTCGCCCCGTCCAACGGCTTTCCTACTTTTCATAAGTCATTACTCCTTCCGCTCTGATGTAATTCAAAAGGCTCCTGTGAGAGGAACGCCTTTGTCTCTCGCAAGAGCCTCTGTTAATCTATTTAAAACTTTCTTTAAAATAGGGGAAAAGCTTTAACCCTCAATAGCAATATGTTTATCATCTTCAACGGCTTTCTTCTCTGCTTTCTTTGGAATAGAGAGTTTCAAAATACCGTTTTCATATTTAGCCTTTACCTCATTCTGAGTGACTCCATCACCAACATAAAAACTTCTGCTCATCGCACCGGCATAGCGCTCTTTCCGGATATATTTACCTTTTTTATCTTTTTCATCTTTATCCAGACCTTTCGCTGCGGAAATGGTAAGATAACCATCTTCCAGAGTTGCGTTAATTTCGTCCTTCTTGAATCCCGGCAGATCAATGTCTACTTCATAACTGTCATCTGTTTCTTTGACATCTGTCTTCATCATGTTTTTTGCATGTTTCCCGTACAGAGGATTTTTCTTGCCGAAGAAGTACCGGTCAAAATTATCAAATGAATCCATCCAATCATCAAACAAATTTTCTCCAAAAACGCTAGGCATTAACATAAGTCATATCTCCTTTCAAAGATCATACGTTGCAAGTTATTAGCACGATCGGAGAAATCCGAGGTGTCAAGTTTCTTTGGGAACATCCGTTGAAGGATAATCTTTTAATCTGAGGTCTTACCTTTTACTTTTTATCCCTCTTCCTTTGTTCTAAGTGTAATATAACACATATTGTTAGCACTATCAAGATGTGAGTGCTAATTTCACAGAAAGTTCACTTATCCTGTTAATTGAAAAAGTTATTTTTGGTTTTTTATATTTTTGCTTTTAATTATAGAAGCAAGGGTAGAAGTTACTTCTGCAATTGTGTTAAGCTATAACCCCGGAGCAGATTGGAGGTTGTTATGACAATTCAACACACTTGCAGCTTTAAACATCTTACCCTCTCTGAACGTGCAGAGATTGAAGTCATGATCGACAAAGGATCCTCTTTTGCGCAGATTGCCAGGACTCTTTCCAGAGATCCATCCACTATCTCCAAAGAAATCCGCAGCCATCGCCTTCTGGCCCCTCATTACCGGGATGATAAAAGCCGTCATCGATCTGAATGTTTGCAACTCTTGTCAGAAACTGCGATCCTGCGCCCATGATTTTTATTTTTACCGGACAAAGTATGCAGATGATGCCTATGAAAAACGGAAGCATTCCTGCAGAAGCGGTATCAATCAGTCGCCGGAATCTCTGGAAAAACTGTATAAGCTTATTTCTCCCCTTTTGAAACAGAGGCAGCCTCTTTCCCACATTTATCTCACCCATAAGGAAGAGATCAACTGCTCCCAGCGTACTTTATACAATTACATTGATCTCCGGTATTTTTCAGCGATCAACCTGGACCTCCCAAGAAAAGTTTCCTATAAACCAAGGAAGAAAAGAATGGGCGAAAAAGAAATCCCCGGATACCACATGGAACGTACATATCTGGATTTTGAACAATATATAGCCGCTCATCCGGACTGTTCTATTGTGGAAATGGACGTTGTGGAAGGAACTGATGGGAAAAATGGTCCGGTCTTTCTTACCCTTTTCTTCCGCAGCTGCTCCTTTATGCTTCTTTTCATCATGGATGCAGACTGCAGGGCAGCCGTCAAGGAGATTTTTGACTTCCTGTATACCTCCCAGTACTACAACACTTGTAACACGCGCTGCCATTGAAGGCGGATTGGAATTAAAAACTGCCTATCAGTTAAGTGATCTTTACTTGAGAAGGATAGAAAATGCAGCTTCCATCGCCGCACTAAAAGAGCTCAGCAATACGATGCTACTGGACTTTACAGAACGTACAAACAATGCAAAACGGGAAAAAGACGTTCCTTTCGACATCTGGGAATGTCTCCAGTATATCCGCCAGAACACCCATACTCCTCTGCGAGTGGAAATACTGGCAGCCAATATGCATCTGAGCAAAAGCCAGATTGACCGCCGCTTTAAGAAAACTCTGGGCTTTTCTCCGAGTGAATTTATTCTCCGATGCAAGCTGGAGGAAGCAAAAGATCTGCTGATCTACACGAACCGTCCGCTCAGTGAGATCAGCAGTCTTCTATGCTTTTCCAGTCAGTCCCACTTCAGTAATGCCTTTAAAAAGAAATACCATGTTTCACCTTTGGAATTCCGGAAACAGAGAACATCTGATATGGCTGCTTATATTAATTAATATTTATACTGTCATTATTATATAAAATACTGCACATAGAATGATCCCCCATATCCTCGCCGCATTTTTTTGGTGGAATAGACTGTTACGCCTCCAAACCGCTTTGTTTTGATGCGTCTGTCCTTTCCTTCTATAATTCTTGCTTTTGATTTATAATATTAAACTTTTATCGAGGTCTCACACCTGTCTAGCGGTCCTGTCAAGAATAAATCTTCTGTATTTTACTCCTCTTCAAAGATTTCTTTCCCATTTGTTTCAATAACTTTTTTGTACCAGAAAAAGCTATCCTTTTTGAAGCGGTTCAGTGTACCGCCCTCCTCTTCTTCCCGGTCCACATAAACGAAACCATATCGCTTCTGATATCCGTTCAGCCAGCTCAGAAGGTCAGTGAAGGACCAGGTACAGTAGGCCAGTACCTGGCAGCCCTCCTCCACAGCTTCTCCCAACGCCTTGATATGCTCTTTCAGGTAGCAGATCCTGTATTCGTCGTGTATCTGATTGTCCTCAGTCTTCTTGTCAAATGCTCCCAGTCCATTCTCAGAGATGACTATGGGCAGCGCGTAGCGGCTCGTAATCTCTCTACAGCAGAACTGAAGTCCTGAAGGATCGATACTCCAGTCCCAGTCTGTGGTCATCAGATACGGATTGGCCGGATTTTTGTAAATCCCCGGCATCCCCAGCTCCTGGGCAGAGCCCTTAACACCGGTCGTGTTCATAGTCCCGTAGGGAGTGGCCCCGTCCATGGGATTGTACTCGCACACACAGCTCTGATAATAGTTCACGCCCATAAACGTAATTTGTGATGCCGCCTGTCTGAGAATCTCCTCGTCTCCATCAGCCATGTCCGGCGCAATCCCCTTTTTCTTCAGATATGTCATTGCCGCAACAGGATAGCGCCCGTATGCATATACATCCATCCACCAGTAATTTTTCAGGTCATCGTAGTTGGCTTTTGCCATAGCGTTGATAGGCTTGCAGTCCAAGGCATAGGAAGGGGTGTAGGCAAAACTCGCCCCTATCTGTCCCTTTCCTCCCATCTGCCGGTAGGCCAACACCGCCTTTGCATGAGCCATAAACGCATGATGAT
>DWVA01000250.1 GCA_019120475.1 Candidatus Blautia intestinipullorum
ATCTTCTCTCCTACACGCTCCGCCTGATCCTTATATTCTTCCTTTACGGAAAAAACAATATCTTCATATTCCGGCTTTTCGCCAAAAGTCTGTTCATATACCGCCGGCGTCATATAGATATAATGTCCCATATAATTTTCCGTGATCACAGCTACCTTTGCCCGGTACTCCCTGTTGTCTTTTTCCAGTGTGATCTCATCTCCCACCTGGATTCCCATAAGAGTTGCTGTTTTTTCACTGATCGCCGCCCCTTCATCGGTAAGCTCATACTGTTCTCCGGTAACGCGGTTTCTCAGAGTTACATCCTGGCGGAAATTTTCCAGATTCTCCGGCACATATACATAAACGCTGATATTGGAATGTCCGGAATCAGCAGTGAGTTTTGTAAGCTGAACCTCCGTAAAACGCTGAATCTCCGGGCTGGATTGCAGATATGCGGTCAGTTCTTCTCTTTCCGCCGCAGAGGCGTCTTCATCGGCAATGATCGTTCCGTCATAATGCTGGAGTTCTTCGTATTGTTTCCGGGCAATGTCAGAGATGGAATCCTGAAGCCCGAATCCCACCAGCATAAGGGCCATACTCCCTGCAATGCCGAAAATTGTCATAAAAAGCCTCTTTTTATATCGGAAAAGATTTCTTAAAGAGGATTTCCAGGTAAAATTCAAATGCTTCCACAAAATGGTGATACGCTCCACCAGCACTCTTTTTCCTTCTTTTGGAGCCGGAGGCCGCATCAGGGAGGCCGGCGTCTCGGCCAGGGCCTTGTAGCAGGAGAATACGGTGGCGCCTACAGTACACACAACAGCCGCCACGGAAGCGGTCATGGCGTACTTCCACTCATAATGGATCCTCATGGTTCCCTCTACGTTATGATACATGATCCCGTAAGCCTTAATAATTATATAGGGAAGCAGTTTTTCTCCTATGAGAATACCGGCAGCGCTTCCTCCTACAGTGGCCAGGAAAGCATAATTCAGATACTTAGAGGCAATGGCGTATTTTCCATATCCAAGCGCTTTCAGCGTTCCTATCTGCGTCCTCTGCTCATCTACCATTCTGGTCATGGTAGTCAGACTGATAAGTGCTGCCACCAGGAAAAAGATTACCGGGAATACCTCGCCGATACTCTTGATCCTGTCTGCATTATCGCCGTAATCGGAATATTCGGGAAGATCCGTTCTGTCCGTAATGATCCATTCCGGAACTTCGATTTCATTTAAATCTTCTCTGGCGTCCGCAATCTCTTTCTCTCCGTCCGCAATCTCTTCCTGTGCTTCCTTCTCTCCGTCCCGGTATTCCTTCCAGCCGTCCTCCAGTTCCTTTTCCGCGTCTGCAAGCTCTTTCTCCGCGTCCGCAAGTTTCTGCTGGTTTTCCGCAATTTCCGCTTCCCCATCCGCGATTTTCTGTTCGTTCGCCTCGATCTGGGCTTCTCCGGAAACAAGCTGCTGTTCATTTGCCTGGATCTGTGCCTCTCCGGAAGCAAGCTGCTGCCGGCTGGCGTCTATTTCCGCCTGCCCCTGACGGAGGAGCAAAAGACCTTCCTCCAGTTCTTCCTCGCTTGCCTGTATGGTCTTTTCATTTTCCGCGATCTCCTGCTGCGCAGGAGCAAGCTTTTCTTCCTGAGCGGCGATCTCCTGCTGGGCGGGAACAAGAAGAGCCTCCTGTTCTTCCAGCGTTTTTCTTCCTTCATCAATGGACGCCTGCCCCTGCTGAAGCTGAACAAGATTCTGTTCCAGCTCTTCCTTTTTGGCTTCTGCCTGAGCGATTCCATCCTGAACAGAAGACAGATTGCTTTCCAGCCCGGCTTTTGACGCGGCTGTCTGGCTGGCGGCATCAAAGGCGTTCTGGGCCTGCGCCTCAGCGTTCTGGGCAGAAGCCAGCTCCCCGCTGGCGGCGTTGACAGCCTCTTCATAAGGAGCAAGCTCCTCTTCCGTCAGTTCTCCCGTTTCCACCTGGGCCTGCGCCGTCTCCAGGGCTGCCTGGGCGTCCGCAAGTGCCGCCTGTTTCTCTCCGGTTACTGCCTGAGCGTCTGCAAGCGCCTGCTGAAGTCCGGGAAGCTGGGCCTGGGCTTCATCCGCCTGGGCGATTCCGGCTTCTATCTGGGGGATCTGTTCCTGAAGCTGAGCAGTCTGCTGGCTGATCTCCTGCTGGGCGGTCTGTATCGCGGCAATTCCCTCATCAAGTTCCTGCTGCCTGGCGTCCAGCTCCGCCCGGCCCTCTTCAATCTGGGCCCGGCCTGCTTCCAGTTCCTTTTTGGCGTTTTCAATCTGGGCCTGCCCTTCTTCCAGTTCTTTTTTCGCCTGAGCAAGCTTGGCTTTTCCATCGTCCAGTTTTTCTTTTCCGCTGTAGTATTCCTGCCATTTTGCCGCAAGTGTGTTTTCCGCTTCTTCAAGCTGAGCTTTTCCGTCGTTCATCTGAGCCCTGGCGGAAGCAATCTCATTCCATCCGTTAGAGATCGTCTGTCTGGCCGAAGCAATCTCCTGCCGTCCGTCTTCAAGTTCCTGTCTGGCATCCGCAAGTTCCTGCTTTCCGTCCTCATATTCCTTCCGGCCGTCTTCAAGTTCCTTTTCCCCGTCCTCAAGCTCCTGCCTGGCGTCCGCAAGCTCCTCTTCCGCTTCCTTCCGGCCGTCCGCAAGCTCTTTTTCCGCATCGGCTATTTTTTCTTCAGCTTCCGCCATCACGTCGTTATAACGGATTTCGCATCGCTCTTTTTGTATTCCCTCCACATTTTTCCGGAGCCGGGCGATCAGATTATCATAAGCATCTGTGTAACTTGTGGTCTTTTCCGCACCATGAGCCCGTATATAAATCTGAGTATAGACTTCCTGGTCAAAATCCCCCGGCAGAATATAGGCAAAGCCATTTACTTCTCCGGAGCCCAGCGTGGAATTTCCCCTGTTGAAAGATATGTAAAGAGGGCTCTTTCCGGTTCCTACAACAGTATAAACTTCTGTTTTCAGGTTATCCTGATCTTCCGGTTCCTGAAATACGATCCTGCTTCCTACCTCGTATCCCTGATTCTGCGCAAAAGCATCGTCAAGGAAGCACTCCCCGCTTTTTTCCGGCAGTCTTCCTTCTGTTACAGTAAGCTGATTTGTCTCCTCCGTCACAGATTCCACGTGAAGTACCTTTAAGGAACCCTCCTTGCCGCAGAGAACATCTGTGGAATAAGAGCCTTCCGCAGTTTCCACTCCTTCTGTGTTTTTCAGCGCCTCAACGTCCCCCTCTGTAAGACCCAGAGTTCCCATGATCTTCAGATCCATCAGTTTTGCCTGCGTATAATACGCGTCGCCGGAAAGTCTCATATCCGGGGACGCCGCCTGGATGCCGGAAAAGAAGGCCACTCCAAGCGTCACAATACAGAAAATGGAAATAAAGCGCGCTTTGTTCTTCTTTATTTCCATCCAAAAATCTTTATGTAATGCTTTTTTCACCGGCTTCACCTACCATTCGATTTCTTCCACCGGAGTCGGATGACTGTTCTGCGCCATGGAAGAAACTTTTCCGTTTTTTATACGAATGACTCTGTCTGCCATAGGGGTCAGCGCCGTATTATGGGTAATGACGATCACCGTCATTCCTCTGTTCCTGCACATGTCCTGCAGAAGCTTCAGGATCGACTTGCCCGTCTGATAATCCAGCGCGCCGGTAGGCTCGTCGCAGAGCAGAAGCTTGGGATTCTTCGCAAGAGCCCTGGCAATAGATACCCTCTGCTGTTCTCCGCCGGAAAGCTGGGCGGGGAAATTTCCCATTCTGCCTTTCAGCCCTACCTCCTCCAGCACTGTCCTGGCGTCCAGAGGATCCCTGCAGATCTGAAGGGCCAGCTCCACATTCTCAAGCGCAGTCAGATTCGGCACCAGATTATAAAACTGGAACACAAATCCGATGTCCTCTCTTCTGTACCTGGTAAGCTGCCTGTTTGAATACCCGGCAATATCGTTTCCGTCCACAAGTATCCTGCCGGAGCTTGGCTTATCCATTCCTCCCAATATATTCAAAACTGTAGTTTTTCCCGCGCCGCTTGGCCCTACGATGATCACAAACTCCCCCTTTGTGATCTCAAAGCTGATCTCGTCCACAGCTACAATTTTCACTTCCCCGGAGCCGTAAATTTTCGATACGTTTTCTAATTTCACATAGGATTTTTCTTGACTCCTCATAGGCTTCTCCTGTCAGTTCACTTTTCACGTTCTGTTTTGAAGAGACCAGGGGAAAACATTCGCCCGGGTCTCTTCTTCTTAATTACAAGTATAACAGTTTTATTCAATTTATTCAATTATTGCCTGTGAAAAAAGCGTGAAAAAGCTTCTATCTTTCTTTTTGTCAGAATAATTCAACTCCATCCCGGGAAACTTTTCCAAAAATCAGTTTTTCTGTTTTGGGACGCTCTTCCGATATCTCCACCGCCTCGCGGAATTTTTCTGCCGCGTCATGGAACAGTTCCTCTTTCGAGGCAAAAAGCACAGCCATTACCTCGCCCCTGGCCACCCGGTCTCCGGGCTTCTTTTTCAGGATAATCCCCGCTCCGTAATCCAGAGCGCTTTCTTTTGTCTCTCTGCCGGCTCCTAAAAGTACAGAGGCAATTCCGCATTTTTCTGTATCAATATGGAAAATGTAGCCCTCTTTTTCTGCCTTTACCTCCCGGCGCAGCGGCGCGGCAGAAAGCTTGTCCGTATCCAGAATACATTCTTCATCCCCGCCCTGGGCTTTGACCATGGCAAGGAATCTCTCCAGAGCCCGTCCGCTGTTCAGCGCTTCCTCAGCCTGTTTCAGACATTCCTCCGCGCTGCCCTTTCCGGCCAGCTCCAGCATACCTGCGGCAAGCCGGAGACTTATCTGTCTTAAATCAGAAGGGCCTCCGCCTTTGAGCACCTCCACGGCTTCCTTTACCTCCAGAGCGTTTCCGATATAATTGCCCAGAGGTTCGTCCATATTGGTGATAAGGGCCGCCGTCCTCTTTCCTGCGGCCTCTCCGATAGCTACCATACATCTGGCTAACGCCGCAGAGTCCTCCAGAGTCTTCATAAAAGCGCCGCTTCCTGTTTTAACGTCAAGCAGGATACAATCGCTGCCCGACGCAAGCTTTTTCCCCATAATAGATACGGCGATCAGCGGAATGCTGTCTACTGTGGCGGTTACATCTCTAAGAGCGTACATTTTTTTGTCCGCCGGAGCCAGATTTCCCGACTGTCCGGCAATACTCAGCCCCGTCCTGTTCGCCACGTCTATGAATTTCTCTTTTGACAGAGAGGTGCTGAACCCGGGTATGGATTCCAGTTTGTCAATCGTGCCTCCTGTATGCCCCAGACCTCTTCCTGACATTTTCGCCACTTTTACCCCGCAGGCTGCCGCCACGGGAGCCACGATCAGAGTTGTTTTGTCACCCACGCCTCCGGTGGAATGTTTGTCCACTTTTATTCCCTGTATTCCGGACAGATCCACAATATCCCCGGAATGGGCTACTGCCTGTGTCATAACTGCTGTTTCCCGGTCCGTCATTCCCCGAAAGTAAACTGCCATCAAGAAGGCGGCCATCTGGTAATCCGGAATCTTTCCGGATACATAAGAAGAGATCATGTAATGGATTTCTTCTTCCGTCAGCTCTCCGCCGTCCCTTTTTTTTGCAATACAATCGTATGCCCGCATAACAACACCTCTCTTTCAGTGGTCTTTTTCCATATCTTTTCCCGTAAAGCTTAAGGGAAGCAGTTCTTTCAGCTTATAGCGCCTGTACTCCTCTTCACTTTTCGCAAGAATGATCTCAAATTTTTCCGGATCGCAGAATTCCGCCATCACCTGACGGCAGATGCCGCAGGGCGGGCAGTAATCATAAACATCCGCGTTCTTGGGTTTTCCTACGATCACTATAGCGTCAAAATCCCTTTTCCCCTCATATACCGCCCGGAAAAGGGCTGTCCTCTCCGCACAGTTGCATGCTCCGTAGGAAGCGTTTTCTATATTGCACCCGCCATAAACGCTTCCGTCTCCCGCAAGAAGGGCCGCTCCTACTTCAAATCCGGAATAGGGAGCATAAGCTTTCTTCTGTGCCTGAAACGCTTTTTTTATCAGTTCCTTTCTGTCTGTGTCCATATTTCTCACCCTCTTCTATGATAGCACAAAAGGGGCTTTTTTGATAACCTGTTTTCAGGCGCCTTGTTCCTGTTTTTTTCTTCGTGTCATCAAGCCGCCGATGCGCCCTGTTTCTTTTGCGGACAGACTTCTCCATCCTCCTTCGATAACTTTATCCAGAACGCCCAGCTCTCC
Source organism: Candidatus Blautia intestinipullorum (assembly GCA_019120475.1). Lineage (GTDB taxonomy): Bacteria > Bacillota > Clostridia > Lachnospirales > Lachnospiraceae > Blautia_A > Blautia_A intestinipullorum. The sequence goes on from DWVA01000250.1 coordinate 6,265, forward strand.
CGCGATCTCGTATTTTATCTTCTCTTCCTCCGTCAGTTCGCCCCGCAGATATGCCTGAACTTCTTTGTCTTTATTCAATGTCTTCACTCCTTTACTATAATCAGCGTCACTGTACAAAGGACAATACGCTATGGAGAGTATTGACATTTCCGGAGAAATTATACTTTCCCGCCTTATTTCCGCGGAATAATAATGGCAGCCACGATGTAGGCCAGAATGCCGGAGCCTCCAAAGAAAGTCAGAAGCACCCATCCCAGGCGCACCAGGGTAGGATCAATATCAAAATATTCCGCTATGCCGCCGCATACGCCGCAGAGCATACAGTTTTCTGATGATTTATAAAGTCTCTTATTGCTCATATTTCTTCTACCTCTTTAAAATTTACGCAGACGGTTCCCAGTCCGCAGTCAATTTTCATTTTGCGGGAAGCTTCGGCGCTGTCGATTTTTTTCACAGTTCCCAGTCCGCTGTACTCCTCGCTGCCAAGCTTTACTTTTCCGGCTCCGCAGGAAAGGCTGCAGCTATAGTCTTCCTGTTTTCCCTCCACTTCCAGATTCATAGTCCCCAGACCGCATTCCGCCTGGATGTTTTCCGCGTCCAGTCCGTAAAAGCTGAGGGTTCCTGTACCCACTTCTGCTTCCACCTCTGAGGCGGCTATCGTATCCATATTGGAAAACACGCCGGTATCCACCGCTACGCTCAGTTCATGAACTTTCAGACCGTCTTCCACAGATACGGCTCCTGCCTCCACGTCGATATCGACTTTCTGAAACTCCGTATCCGAAGGACAGGAAATAACGATCCGTCTGTCCTTTGCGTTCTTTTGGCTTTTGATCTTTACTTTATTGTTATCTTCATATACCTTTACATTTCCGTTTTCATCGCCTGTCACTTCTATCTGAAGCATCTCTCCGGCGTACTCCCGGAAGGTCAGAGCATCGCAGGAAAGTTCGATATCCAGATCCTCCGGATTTTCCATTGTATATTTCTTTCCTTCTCTTCCTGCGTATTCCGCAGAAGTCCCTGCTTCATTTCTGCTGGAATAATGCGCCGCTTCGTCTTCATGATGCTCTTCTTCCCAGCCGTCATCATCCCAGTCCAGCCATCTTTCCAGAATCCCCATACCGGAGCCGTCAGAACGCTTCAGCATATCCAGGGTAAAAGAAGCGCCCATTGCCGCGCCGCCCACAGACAGGCCGATTCCCACAGTTCCCAGAACCGCCGCCGTAACCAGAACGATCTTGGAAAATTTTCTCATGCGTCCGCACCTCCTCTTCTTGCTTTGTTCAGCAGTCTGTTGCACAAATCTGTAAACCACCGCAAAGCCCTGGGCAGCAGCCGGCTTACAAACCATACGACAAATACAAGACCCACAAGAGCGGCTGCCGCCATCATACATCCTACTCCGATACTTAATACGCCCACAGCGGGATTTACCCCACAGGTACCGATTCCGGCAGCTACCGCCGCAATGCCTCCGATGAACAGTCCCAATGCCGCGCCTCCCACTCCAAAGATCACAAGAAGAGGAAACAGGATAATAACCGCCAGGATCCCGCCGATCCCTTCAGGCAGGAAGGGCATCAGAAAGATCACAAGAATAATGATCAGGACAGCCATTCCAGCTCCTCGTTTTGGTTTAGGACGGTATTCACGCTCTCTATCTTTTACGTCCTCCTCCCCCTGTCCTTTTAAATCCGCCTTGATGATCTCCGCCACCTTTTCCGGGCTTCCAAGCTCCCGGATCACTGAAGCTTCCTTTTCCGGTCCGGCTTCGTCAAAATAGCTTTCGTAATATTCCAGCGCTTCCCTCCTCTCTTCTTCTGAGATGTCAGAAAGCAGTTTTTCCAGTTGTTCCATAAACTGCGCTCTGTTCATAATCACAGCCCTCCCTCAAATAATCTGGTGATTTTAGAGGAATAGTTTTTCCACTCCACCTTATATAAATTCAACTGTGCGGTTCCTTTTTCTGTCAGCCTGTAATATCTGCGGTTTCTTCCCGCATAAGCCATATCGTAAGTTTCCAGACAATCGTCCTTCTTAAGCCTGCGAAGCACAGGATACAAAGTAGATTCCGATACGTCCAGAACCCCACGGACTTCCTGGGTGATCTTATACCCGTAGGTTCCCTCCTCCTCTTTTGACACAACCGCAAGAACAATCGCATCCAGAAGAGCTGCTCCTGTATTGAATACCATCCTCTCACTTCCCGTCTAATATTGTTTTGTTAACAATACTATATATTATATAATATAGTTTTGTCAATAGTATTCCATATTTCCTGCTTATATTTTATACTCTGAGAAGGAAATCACGCTCATACTCTCAAACAGGTTTTCATAATTGATGGAGGTTATTATGACAGATCAGAATCGCTCCCCGTATCTTCCGGAAAATTTTCTGATACGGATGAAAAAAATGCTGGGAGAAGAAGAATATGAAGACTTTCTTAAAAGCTATGAAAAACCCCGCACCTTCGGCCTGCGGCTGAATACCGCAAAAATAAGTCCGGAAGAATTTGAAAGACTGGTTCCCTTTCCTGTGACTCCTATTCCCTGGATAGAAAACGGATACTTCTATCCGGCTGACATCAGGCCTTCCAAATGTCCGCTTTATCAGGCGGGACTTTACTACCTTCAGGAACCAAGCGCCATGACTCCGGCTTCCTGTCTTGAAATAGAACCGGGAGATTTCGTTCTGGATCTCTGCGCCGCTCCCGGAGGAAAAGCCACAACCCTGGGCGCCGCCTTAAAAGGAAAAGGGCTTCTCGTCGCCAATGATATCAGCGCTTCCAGAGCGAAAGCCCTTCTCAGGAATATTGAACTTTTCGGCATTACAAATGCCTTTGTGGCAAACGAAACGCCTTCCCGGCTTTTAAATATGTTTCCGGGATTTTTTCACAAAATCCTCCTTGACGCTCCCTGCTCCGGCGAGGGAATGTTCCGGAAGGATGAAGCGCTGGCGAAAGACTGGTCAGAGGAAAAATCCCGGGAACTTGGACGCATCCAGCGGGAACTGATCCTTCAGGCAGCCGATATGCTCCGCCCCGGAGGGCTCCTTCTCTACTCCACCTGCACTTTTGCCCCCGAGGAGGACGAAGGTACCGTTTCATATCTTCTGGAAAACAGAAAAGACATGACGCTTCTTGAGCTTCCTCATCGCCAGGGATTCTCTTTCGGAGTACCGAAATGGGGAGGCGGCGGCCAGGATCTGAAGCGCTGTATACGGCTCTTCCCCCACAAAACGGACGGAGAAGGCCACTTTATGGCGCTTTTCCAAAAGGAGGGAACTTCCGACCATGTACATGAACCTTCCCGGATACGTTCTGATCCCAATACGGAAAAATGGCTGAAAGCCTTTTTTGATGAGATCGGCCTGTGTTCCCTTGGAGGCAGGCCCTTTGAATGGAACAGGGTGGAAACAAAAGGAGACAAGGTTTACTATCTTCCTCCGGTAAATACAGGTTTTCGCGGTCTAGCATTTCTCCGGAACGGGCTTTACCTCGGAGATCTTAAGAAAAACCGTTTTGAGCCCTCCCAGGCCTTTGCCCTGGCGCTTCATAAAGGCGATGTAAAGTCAATTCTCTCTCTTCCTGCCTCCGATCAGCGGCTGGCCCGCTATCTCCACGGAGAAACCCTTCCTGTCTCTCCAGGCGAAGCCGCCCGGGAAAAAGGATGGCATCTTCTCTGCGTGGAAGGCTATCCTCTGGGCTTTGGCAAACTGGTGGGACAGACCCTGAAAAACAAATATCCTGCGGGATGGCGGCTATAAAAGCTGCCTCCGCAGGATTTTTTATATCTGAGCCTTCCTTTTCAGAAGAATCGGCTTTTTAAGAGCAAAGGAATAAATATAACATTCTTTCACTTTCTTTTTCAGCATCCGTTCCAGAGCCCTGGCATAATCTTCAAGCTGACTGTGATAAAGATTTATAAGCTTGTCCTCTTCTCCGGACTCCACTCGGTCCGTCTTATAATCCACCAGAACAATGTCTTCCCCCTCTAAAAAGTAAGCGTCAATGATTCCCTGGACCAAAACGGTCTCCTCTCCCGTCCATTCCGGCCGGATTTCCTTCATCTTTACAGCCATCACAAAGGGCTGCTCTCTGAACAACATTTTCTCCTCAGCCGCTTTTCTCATCCTTTTTCCCAGTCCGCACCGGGTAAAGCCCAGGATATCCTTCATATAAATACAGGAACCTTCCTCTTTTGTCATTTTCCCCTCTGCCACAAGCTTTTGGATCTGTTCCCGTATCTTATCCAGAGAATCTGCGCAAGTATAATCCAGGCGTTCCATCAGCCGATGGTAGGCGGTTCCTCTGGCGGCTCCTGTATAAGCCTCCTCCTTTCCGGCGATAAAAGGAGGAATGAGAGGCACAATATCCGGCTCGTAGAACAAAGCCTCCTCTTTCTCCATTTCCCCTTGACGGCTTCTCTTTTTCAGTTCGGAAACACTGACCTTTACCGGCATCTCTCTGAGATAAGCGTAAGGATAGACAAAAGAGAATCTTTCCTCCAAAACCTCCCTGATCTCCTTATCATACACTTCTTCACAGTCCCAGTTCTTCAGAAGTTCTTCCCTGATCTGGGAGTCGGAGAGGCTTACGATCCCTTCCTGAATAAGATCGGACGCTGTGATCTTTCTCACCAGAAACTCTGCGTCCTCGTCTACGCAGTCCTTTTCCGACGCCGCGATCCCGTTTTCCAGATAAAGATCTGTCATAGCGCTGTGTTCCGAGAGCGCAGGCAGGATATATGCCCAGAAGTTCCGCGCTGTTCCCCGGGTTCCCAGCGGAAGCAGCACTTCCTCCCGTCCTCGGAAACGGGCAAGAGAAAGCATCTGCTTTTCAATCTTTCCCAGAGTTCCGGTAATATAGAGTTTTTCTTTTGCCCGGGTAAGAGCCACATAAAGCACTCTCAGTTCCTCTCCCAGGCTTTCTTTCTTCAGCGCTCTGCGGATCATCTGTTTCTGCAGCGTAGGCACGATCAGCCGCTTTTTGGCAAACACGGCGTCGGCGCCAAAGCCCAGATCCGGATGAAGCAGAAGCCGTGCGTTCATGTCCTGGAAATTGAACTGTTTTCCCATTCCTGCCGCAAATACCACCGGAAATTCCAGTCCTTTGCTTTTGTGGACCGTCATGATCTGAACGGAGCCGCTTCCCGCTCCGGAAAGATTCACTTCTCCGAAATCCACCTCGTATTTCTGCAGGCTCTCTATATAACGGACAAAATTAAACAGTCCTCTGTAGCTGGTCTTTTCATAGTCCATGGCTTTTTCCACAAGCATATGGAGGTTCGCCCCCCTCTGGCTTCCTCCCGGAAGGGCTCTGGCATATTCCTCATAACCTGTTTCTTTTAAAACATAGAGAATAAGCTGATGAATTGGTGTGTAAGCCGCCATATCCCGGACTTTCCGGAGCTGCTCCAGAAAGTCTCTGAGCTTTGCCTTCAGTTTTTCCTCTTCGTTTTTCTCTGGGAAAAGTACCATCTGACCGTCCTCCACATAAGCGCAGACGCTTTCATAAAGAAGACCTTCCGGGCACTTTTCCCGTATCATTGCCAGTTCCTGGGAAGTGCATCCGCCGATGGGCGAGCGAAGTACTCCCGTCAGGGGAATATCCTGAAGAGGATTGTCGCAGACTCTCAGATAATTCAGAACCGTTACCACCTCCACGGCGGAAAAATATCCGGTCCGGGATGCGGTATACGCCGGAATTCCCCTGGACGCCAGAACCTGGGCAAATGTTTCCGCCCATCCGCTTGCCGTACGCAGAAGGATCACAATATCCCCGTATCCCACCTTCCGGTACTGTCCGGATTCCTTGTCCAGTATCTCCTCCCTTCCTACGATCCGGGCAATCTCCGAAGCCACTGCCAGGGCTTCCAGTTCCTGATCTGTCTGTCCGCCTTTTTCTTCCTCCAGCTCCTCTCCGTCTTTTTCCACAAGAAGGACTTCTGTCTTCCTGAATTCTTCCCTTCCTCCCTCGGGAAAGGAAGCTCCCGGATAAAGGGCGCTGCTGCTGTCATAGGCGATTCCTCCCAGATCCTCGCCCATGATCCGGCGGAAGATATAATTGACGCTTTCCAGAACCTGTGGGCGGCTTCTGAAATTCCTGTGAAGGTCGATCCGCTGCTCCCGGCTGTCCTCCAGCGAATATGTTTTATACTTTTCCATAAAAAGCTCCGGTCTGGCAAGACGGAAACGGTATATACTCTGCTTAACGTCCCCTACCATAAAGATATTTTTCCGCCCGTCGGCCCAGCCGGAAACCATGGCGGCGATCATTTCCTGGACATAGTTGCTGTCCTGATATTCATCAATAAGAACCTCGTCGTATTTCTGAGAAAGTTCCCGGGCGGCCTGGGTGGGGGTCAGCTTTTCTCCTTCTTTTCTCACCAGAATCTCCAGTGCGAAATGCTCCATATCTGTAAAATCCAGAAGATTTTTCTCCCGCTTTTTCTCAGAAAAACGTTCCTGAAAGGAAAGAGTAAGCTCCACAAGGCCTTCCATCGGCTTTTTGCAGCAGGCCAGAAGTTCCAGAAGAGAGCTTTCCCTCCAGCAGAAATACCGGGAGGATAGTTCCTTCAGGATATTTTTTTCTTCTTCACGGAGAGACTTCACCAGCTCCTTCTTTTTTTCTTCCGCCTCAGGCTGTTTTTTCCCTGACAGTCTCGTAAAGGAAAGGTTTCCCAGAAACTCCGCCATTTTATCGTAGTCTTTTTCTTTTGCGGTATCTCTGGCGGCGGAGATGAGAAGAAGGTCGTCCTCCAATGCTTCTTCATAAAGAGCAGGTCCCCCGGGTTCCCGGCACACCGCCGCCCCTTCCCGGGCAAGGGCCTCCGCCTGGTCAAGTTCTTCCTCAACAGCTTCCCACAAAAGCTTTATCCATTCCTGCTCCCGGAGTTCTTCCACACTGTCCGCCTGATAAACCTCCAGACACCGGCTCAGCCATTCCTTTGGGAAAGGATGGCTTGCAGCCGCCTCATAAAGCTTCAAGATCATTTCCTTGATATTGTCGTCTGTTTTTCCCGGGGCGTAGCACTCTACAAGATCGACAAATTTCTCATCTTTTTCCCGGTAAGCGTCCTCTAAAAGATCTTTCAGCACATCTTCTTTCAAAAGCTTCAATTCGCCCTCCTCGGCAGTACGGTAGCCGGGATCAAGATCGATCATATGAAAATAATTGCGGATAACGTAAGAGCAGAATCCGTCAATCGTAGTGATCTGAGCCGTATGGATCAGCGTCATCTGCCTCTGGAGATGATCGTTGTCCGGATCCTCATAGATCGCCTGCTCCAGGGCCGCCGTGATACGCTCCTTCATCTCTCCGGCGGCCGCTCTTGTAAAAGTCATGATCAGCATCCGGTCAATATCCACAGGATGAGTCTGGTCCATGATCTTACTTAAGATCCTCTGCACCAACACGGCGGTCTTTCCTGAGCCGGCAGCCGCGGAGACGAGAATGTTCCGGTCCCGTAGAGAAATCACCTTCTTCTGTTCTTCTGTCCATGTCACTCCCATCTCAGCGCACCTCCTTTTCCATTTCCCGCCATATTTCTTCATCTGAAAACTGTTTCAGCCTCCGGTACTCATAGCCCGGAATTTTTTTGTCAAAGCCGCAGACTCCCTGATAAGGGCAGTAGGTGCAGGCATTTTTCTTTCCCAGTTCATAAGGGGACACCTCCGCATCTCCCGAAAGGATCTCTCCCCGGATATCGGAGATTTTTTTCTTCACATAGGCGTTCAGAAGCCGGAACTGTTCCCTGGTGGCTACGGAAGATGTTTTCCGGAAGCTTCCGTCTTTGTTAAAGGAAACAGGCAGAGAGGCCAGCGTTCTGTCCATCTTTCGGATAAGACCGGAATCCGCTGCCAGAAGACCGTTCATTTTCAATTCCTTAAGAAGCTGCGGCGCCACCATTTCCATATCCGCCTCCATATTTGCCTGTATCATAGGATCTTTCACATTGTAATAAAAAATTCCCGCCGGCTCCGCATGACATTCCGGATGCTTTTTCTGCTCCGCCTGAACAGCCGCGTCCATATATACCACGAGCTGGAGCTGCAGTCCGTGATAAAGACTTACCAGATCAAAAGAAGTGTTTCCTGTTTTATAGTCAATGATCTTTACATAAACCCGGTTGTCCTCTTTCAGCACATCCATCCGGTCGATCCTTCCGCCCCCGATGGAAACTTCAAATCCTTCCGGGCGGAATTCCCCCTGCTTCAACTGTTCCTGCAGGGCCCACACCGTTCTTTTTAAAATTCTTCCGGTTCTCTCGATCATATACTGGTTTCTGGCGCTGCTTTTTAAAATGGTATTTCCATAATCCGCAGTCACCTTCTCAAGACACTCCTGGGCGATACCGTCCCGCTCCTCCGGTTTCAGAGTGCTCCAGTCCAGTCCTCGTTTTCTCACCTGGGCGGCAAATTCTTCCAGCGCCTGATGGATCACATTTCCCATATCCATGGCTCTGAACTCATATTCCGCCCGTTCCGTCACCGACAGACCGTACCGCAGAAAATGAGCAAAAGCACAGGACGCGTACCGTTCCAGCCGGGTGGCGCTGTGAGGGGACACTTCCCCGTAAAGGGCTTTTGCCACACTTTCACTGATACGGTCCGCAGGTTTTCTGAGGAAAGCCGCCTCTGTAAGCCTTTCTATAAGGGTCCGGTATTTCGGACTTCTAAGATACCAGCTATAGAGTTCCTCGAATATCGGATCCTTTTCTCCTGCAGCCGTTTCTCCAATCCTGTCCAGAAAATAATCCAGTGCTGTATCCGGCGTCTGCAGAAGCTCCATCTCCTGTTCTCCTGCCTCCGTCACTGTAAGTCCGGGATACAACCGTTTCACTGCGTGGATCAGATAAGCAGGGCTGACTGCCTCTCCTTTGGCGTTGGAATGGCTGTAGGAAAGACAGAGATATTCCCCTGGCTTTGTCATATTCAGATATAGATAAAACCTCTGCATATTCATCAGTTCTTTTGGACCCGGCGCCAGCTCTACCCCCTGCTCCAGGAAAAATTCCCGGTCCATTTCCGTAAGGATTCCTCCTCCGTCTGTATTTTTCGGAATATTTCCCTCGTTTACTCCTACAAAAAACAGGGCCCGGACGTCCTTCAGACGCGTTCTTTCCATATCTCCTACAAGAACCTGATCCATGCTTGGCGGGATCAGGGCCACCTTCGCCTCCGTCATTCCCATTTCCAGAATCTGCCGGAATTCTTCCGGAGTCACCTTTTCCCCGCCGAGGATTTCCGCCATTTTATCCAGAAGTTCCATGACAATCCCGTAAATCTGGGCATACTCCTTCTCCATGGCCTTTTCTCCCCGTCTCCGGAAAATCTCCTCCTGTCTTTTCAGTTTTTTCTGGATATCGCTTCTTACGATAAAGGCATAAAGGCAGCGGCAGTATTCCTCCACTGTCTTCTTCCTTCCGGAAAATCCTTCCGCCAGTTCCCGCACTTCTTCCACGAAACGCTCCCGGATCTTGTTCAGCTCCAGGATAGATTCCTCTTTCATTCCCCGGTAAATACGCACCCACCGTTCTTTCCAGGCGGAAAAGCCCCGGATTCCAAGGGCGACTACATAATTTTCCAGCCAGTCCGTCTCCTCTCTGGCAATATCGGACATTCCGCACCGGAGATACCGGAACACACTTTCATATGTAAAGTTCTGCGCCGTCATTTCCAGCACTGCCCTAATATACTCCACAAAAGGATTCATTAATATGGAATGTTTTTCATCTATAAAATATGGGATTCCGGATGCCTCAAATACCTGCCGGGCTATGGAGCCGTATTCCTCCAGGTTTCCGGTGATCACCGCGATCTCCCCGTAACGGTATGCCTTTTCCCTGATCAGCCGTACGATTCTCCTGGCGGTCTCTTCCATCTCCCTCTTTGGACTGCCGGCGCAGAATATGGCGACTTCCTCCTGTTCTTTCTCATACGTTTCCTTTCTGTAACGGAAAAGATTCTGTTCCAGAAAGTTCAGCGCAGGCGCCTTTGCAAAGCGTGAATGTTCTCCCGGCTTCACCCACAGGGGTTCCTCCATATCTTTTGTCAGTTCCGACAATGTCCTGATCATCTTATGGCTCATATAAAAAAGCTGGTGCGGTTTTTCTCTGCCGGAAAGGGTCTCCCGCACATCCATAGTAACTGTAACAGAAACCTCCCGGCATACAGCCAGAAGTTCTCTGACCACCATATTCTGTATTGGAGTAAATCCGGTAAAGCCGTCCAGTACCATCACGCTGTCTCTGAGCTTTCGGGAAAAGGGGATTTCCTTTGCCAGTATCTCCAGAACCTCCTCCCCTGTCATATAATGGCCGGAAAGGTATTCCCGGAAGGCGCGGTACAGTACAGAAACATCTCTGAGCTTCAATTCAAGAAGAGTTTTGTCCGATGCCTTTTCAAGCATTTTTTCCAGGGCCTCTTCTCCAACCTCATACTGCATAAATTCCGATATCAGAGATTTCACCTCATCCAGACATCCGGGCTTCTTAAGCTGGCTCTGCAGATATACAAGCTCCTTCCGGCAGCTCTGGACAAGTTTTTGGAGAACCATATTTTTTCCCGTTTCCTCCAGGACTCCCCTGGTATCTCCCCCCGCCTCCTCCAGCACCCGGTACGCCAGACGGTCAAAACTTAATACGTCAATATTCAGTATCCCCCTGTCAGGATGCATCTCCACCAGAGTTTTCTGTGTCTGCATGGTAAACTGTTCCGGCACGATCACATAGTACATCTGTTCCGGATGTTTCCCTGCCTCTTCAATAATATGTGAAAAAGCCGCGTATGACTTTCCCGAGCCGGAATTGCCGATTATAAAGCGAAGTGACATAATTTCCTCCGTAAATGAAATGATAAGTACAAGTTTCCCTGCTGCAGAGCAGATTTTATTCATAAACGGCACAGCCTCATAATAAGATATATAGAGAATATTCCACTGTCTTTCTGCTCCTGCAGATTCCAGCAGTAAATCAGGAGGCGCGTACCATGAGTTCCAAAACAAAAATTGTTGTCCTGCACATGAAAGAGATCATCTATACAGGTATTTTTCTGCTTTTCCTGGTGATTTTAGGAATACTGATGTTTTTTATGTTCGGACCCGGAAAAACTATGACGGCTTCCACAGACGCCGCAGATCTGTACATACCCGGAGTCTACCGTACTTCCGTTGATCTGAACGGCAACACCTTCGACGTGGAGGTAACAGTAGATTCCGACCGGATACAGTCCATCAGGCTGAACAACTTAAGTGAAACCACAGCGGCTATGTTTCCGCTTGTAGAGCCTGCGCTGGATTCTCTTGCAAGCCAGATCTATTCCTCCCAGTCTCTGGAAAATCTCGATTACTCCAGTGACCAGAAATATACTTCCATGATGCTGATAGACGCCATTGAATCCGCTCTGGAGAAAGCCCGGACAGAATAATTTCTTCCGGGCTTTTCTCTGCAAAATATTCATGCTGCTGACATGTTACTGACATGTTATCTCATCTAATTCCCTGAGCCAAAGATCCGCGCAGGCGTCGCTGGGCATCCTGAGATCTCCTCTGGGAGACACTGCCACGCTTCCCACTTTGGGGCCGTCCGGCAGACAGGAACGCTTGAACTGCTGCGTAAAGAACCGTCTGTAAAAGGTTTTCAGCCATTTCAGTATTACTTCATCGCTGTACTCGTCTTCAAAGGCAAGCTTTGCCATGCGGAAGATCTTTTTCGGCGGGAAAGTCCACCGCAGCATATAATAAAGGAAAAAGTCGTGAAGCTCATAAGGTCCCACCAGATCTTCCGTTTTCTGCGAGATCACTCCATCCTTTGGAGGAAGCAGTTCAGGACTTACCGGAGTATCCAGGATGTCCAGAAGAATGGCGTTCAGCTTCTGATCCCCGCAGGTATCCGCATAATATTTTACCAGATGACGGACAAGAGTTTTGGGAACAGAACAATTTACCGCATACATGGACATATGGTCTCCGTTATAGGTGGCCCATCCCAGAGCAAGCTCCGAAAGATCGCCTGTGCCGATAACGATCCCTCCGGACTGATTGGCAATATCCATCAGGATCTGGGTCCTCTCTCTGGCCTGTCCGTTTTCATAGGTAACATCGTGTACCTGGGGATCATGTCCGATATCTCTGAAATGGAGACTTACGGCCTCCCGTATATTTACCTCCCGAAGCTCTGTTCCAAGACAGCGCGCAAGCTGGCAGGCATTCTGATAGGTTCTGTCCGTAGTTCCAAAACAGGGCATCGTTACCGCCGTGATCTTTTCTCTTTCCATTTCCAGCATATCAAAAGCTCTTACAGCCACAAGAAGAGCCAGGGTGGAATCCAGTCCTCCCGAAAGACCGATCACCACATTCTGACAGTGAATATGGGCAAGACGCTTCTTAAGTCCCATTGCCTGGATATTCAGGATCTCGTCACAGCGGCGGTCTCTTTCTTCTCTCGCTCCCGGAACAAAAGGACGGGAATCGAATTTTCTTGTCAGCTCTGTCTCTGCAGGATTCAGATGGAAAATAACTTCTGTGTAATAGGAATCCCCGGAAGAGATATCCGGAGCGAACCGGCAGGTTGTCATTCTCCGTCGTTCATTTACCAGTCTCTGGATATCCAGTTCCCCGTAAACAGCTCCGTTGACAAATCTGCGGCTTTCAGCCAGGACCGTTCCATTTTCAGCGATCATGTTCTGGCCTCCGTAAACCACATCCTGAGTAGATTCGCCTTCTCCTGCCGTTGCATATATATATCCGCAGAGAAGTCTGGCCGACTGTCCGCTCACCAGGCTTTTCCTGTAGGAATCCTTTCCCACCACCTCGTCGCTGGCGGAAAGATTGACGATAACGTTGGCCCCATGATAGGCATGACTGACGCTGGGAGGACTTAATACCCAGAGATCCTCGCAGATCTCCGCCGCAACCTGAAGCTTCGGAAATTCCGGACAGGTAAAAATCATCCTTGTGCCAATGGGCGCTTCATATTCTCCATTCTCTGCCTGCGTCAGATATACTGTTCCCTCCACATCTTTTCCGGAGGTAAAATATCTTCCCTCATAGAACTCATTATAATTGGGGATGTGTATCTTTGGCACAAAGCCCAGGATTTCTCCCCTGCTCAGTCCTGCCGCCACATTGTACAGCTTTCCGTTGTATTCCAGAGGCAGACCCACAAAAATCAGTCCGTCCACGTCTTTCGTTTCCTCCGCAATGCGGAAAAGCTGCGTTTTCGCCTCTTCCAGAAGATTTTCCTGCCAGAAAAGATCTCCGCAGGTGTAAGCGGTAATACACAGCTCCGGAAACACCATTATTTTTGCCCCATGGTTTTCCATCTCTCTGACCATGGAAATAATCTTTCCGGCATTATACGCGCAGTCCGCCACCTTTACCATCGGACTTCCAGCGCTGACTTTTATAAACCCGTCTTTCATGGTGTTTTCTCCTTTTTATTTGCATCTCCTGAGGATTTCTTTCAGTTCTTCCACACTGAACACATAATTGGTATTGCAGAAATGGCAGTTCAGTTCCGCCGGCTTTCCTTCCTGGATAAGCTCCTGCAGATCCTTTTTGCCAATACTGATCAACGCCTTCTCTACTCTCTCTTTGCTGCAGTTGCAGTAAAATTCTGTGGGGACCTGATCAGTGATCTCTATGTCAAATCCTTCCAGGACTTTTTCCAGAAGGCTCTCCGCGGTATGTCCTTCCTCCAGAAGAGTAGTTACGGACTGGATCTTCTGTACATTTTCTTCCAGCTTCGCAATCGTGCTTTCTTCAGCGAAAGGCATTACCTGAATAATAAACCCGCCTGCCTGACGGACTGTATTATCTTTGTTCATCAGCACTCCAAGACCTACCGCGGAAGGAACCTGTTCGCTGACTGCAAAGTAGTAGGTCAGATCCTCCGCGATCTCGCTGGTCTGAAGAGCCACCTGACCGGAATATGGTTCTTTCAGCCCCATATCCTTGATAACGTTTATGATTCCGTGTCCTACCGCCCCGGCTACGTCCAGCTTGCCTTTGGCGTTTGGCGGGAGCATTACATCAGGATTTCCCACATATCCTTTTACTCTGCCCTGAGAATCCGCAGTTACCGTGATCCCTTTAAGAGGGCCGTCCCCCTGAACCTGAAGGGTAAGGATGTCCTTTTCACCCTTCATCATCACTCCCATCATGGCTCCGGCTGTAAGAAGACGCCCCAGAGCCGCCGTTGCTACCGGACTGGTATTATGAGCCTTCCTGGCTGTCTCGACAATATCTCTTGTTACCGCGGCAAAGGCTCTTACCTGACTGCCTGCCGCTGTTGCTCTTACAATATAATCTTTCATCTTTCCTCCTGAAACTGTCTGCCGCGGATATCTCCCCGGTCTTAATATCCTGCTTATTTCTCAATCTGCTTTCCATGCTCTTTTGCAATAAAAAGCAGCCTTTCACTGTCCTTCGACGCCGGTTTGTCCGTATACGCCTCATAGACTCCTTCTATTTCCATTCCCGCCTCTTTAAGCAGCTTTTCTATTTCCGCCTTCTCATATCCTCTCTGGCAGTGAAGCTCTTCGCACTTTTCATAAAGTCCGTCTTCCCTTGGCAGAAAAACCGCCAGCTCATATGTATTGATCCGGCTCTCCGGATCGTAACTGTTCTCCCAGATAAAGCTGGCCTCTTCCCTGTCCTCGGCAATGGTGGTATCCCCCAGCACGTCCCGGTACTTATGGACGGTATTGATGTCAAACAAAAATAATCCGCCTGGATCCAGATAGTTATTCACCAGACAAAATACCTGCTTTAACTCCTCCGGGTCCGTAATATAATTCAGGCTGTCACAGACGCTGACTGCGGCGCGGACGGTTCCGTAAAGCTCAAATTCCTGCATATCCTGCATAAGATAAAGAATATCAAGGCCGGACTCCACTTTCTTTTCCATTGCTTCCGCAAGCATTTCCTCTGAATTGTCCACACCAATCATATCATATCCTTTCTGCGCAAGCAATCCCGTCATTGTTCCTGTGCCGCAGCCCAGCTCCAGCACCAGGCCGTTCTCAATTCCCGCTGTTTTCAGGCGTTTTTCCAGATGATCCGCCCACCCTGCATAGTCTACATTATCCATAAAAAGATCATACACCTGCGCGAATCTTCCATAGCTCTCCATATCTTTTCTCCTTCTTTGGAATGGCATCTGTCTTTTCTGTTTGCAGGACAGGCGCCTTTTTTTCTGATAAAAAGGCAGATGATCTCTCACCTGCCTTAAAATATTCACGTGTCTTCAGTTATCCTGTGCTGCTTACTGAACAGGCATGTAATAAACGTCAGCGCCTTCTCCATGCCAGTAGTAGCTGTTGCCTTCCGCGTCATATGCGTCCTGTTCTCCGGTAAAGGTATAGGTATTACCGTCAAAGTCTACCCAGTTTCCGTTTCCGTCCGGCTGGATGACCAGCGGATGACCGTCGGAATTGCGGTAGATCGTTCTTGTCTGATTGGTATCTGTAAGCTGCTCGTCCGTAAATCCTGCTGAGTTAGGAATCGTGGTTGAGCCGCCTGAACCGTCTCCTGAAGAGGTGTCCGCAGTTCCATCTGTTCCGGCTGCCGCGTCCGTACCTGCATTGGCATCTGTTCCCGCCGCTGCGTCTGTTCCGGCATTGGCGTCAGTTCCCGCTGCCGCGTCTGTTCCTGCCGCTGCGTTATTGTCTGCAGAAGCCGCTGTTCCGGGAGCCGCCTCTTTCAGCGTAGAATTTCCGAGAATCTGGAAAGAATCCACTGCGGCCTGTGCGGACGCCAGCGCTTCTTCCGTTTTCACAGAAGCCTCGATGCTGTAATATTCCTCTGCATTGGCAAATACCTTATGGATCACATACAGGTTTCCATCGCTCTTTTCTGTATTCAGCATATGTGTCACATAACTGTACACGCCTATGCCGTTTACGTCGTTGGCAGTATAATTCTGTATTTCAAAATCTGTTCCCTGCACTTTGTCATTATCCGCCTGTTCCAGAGACACAGCCATATCCTGTGTGCTGGGGATCACTGTGGCAGCCATTGTCTCTTCACCCTGGCCATGCAGGATCAGAATATTTCCCACATTGGGAGATTCAAAGCTGAGCGTATTCGTCTCGTCCGTCTTATTGGCCCAGGTAGCATCCGGAAGTTTAATGGAGACGCTTCCATCTGCGGAAGTATAAGTTGTATCCTGTACATCCGGAGCAACTGTCGGCGTTGCCTCTGGTGTAGGAGTCGCTTCCGGAGTAGGAGTAGCTGTCACTTCCACCTGCTCTTCCGGTTCATCTCCGCCGAAGCCGCATCCTGCCATCAAAACAGAGGCAGATACTGCAAGCGCTAATACCGCAAGTAATTTTTTATTTTTCATGATATCCTCCTTAAAAATTCTGATTATACCCAAAACCCTCTTGTATAGTTTACAATTTTATTACATGGGTGTCAATGAAATTTCCGCTTTGTAATGTGAAAATAGTATGAAAAAGCTGTAAACATATAAGAAACTTTCTTCCGGGGTTCTCTGGAAAAACCCTCCGTTCCTTTACCTTTTTCCGGAAAGCGTATACATTTCCAGTTCGTGAAGCGCCCTGGTGGCCGTGATATATCTGGCCTGTCTTTTCAGAGCCACGTCCTCTTTTCCGGAAAAGATCCCGTAAACCCGGTCAAACTCCAATCCCTTTGCCAGATAAAAAGTCGTCACGGTCAGCCCTCTCTGAAAGTTCCTGCTGTTTCTGTCCATATAGGAAATATCATTTTTCTTCTCTCCTGCTTTTTCCATAAGATACCGGGCCGCATCTCCGGCTTCTTTTTCAGTAAAGAAAATAACCGCCGCTGTTTCCAGCCGCTCTTTATCCCTGTTCCAGGACTCCCATACTCTGTCAAGCGCTTCCTGTACATTTTGGACCGTCTCCTCCCCTACGGGAGCGCCATGCCGTTCAAACAGATCCATGTCTTTGATCCCGGCGATTTTGTTGGCATATTCCGCGATCTCCACCGTGTTCCGGTAGCTTCGGTTCATATGGATGATCCGGATATCTCTTCCGAAGATCTTTGGAAGAAAAGCAAGCACATCCTGCTGCCGGTCTTCCATAGTCTGGGCTTTGTCGCCAAGGATGGTCATCCTGCATGGGAACAGCCTTTTCAAAAGCAGATACTGCACCCAGGTATAATCCTGCATCTCGTCTACAACCAGATGTTTGATCTCCTTATTTTCTCTGTTTCCTGTAAGACAGTTCTTCAGATAAAGGACAGGGTAAACGTCCTCATAGAAAAGTTTTCTTTTTTCCAGGGGACGCTTCGGCAGCGGAGGGTATCCCTCTCTTTCCAGAAAGCGGCTGTACAGCAGATAGAAGTCTTTCGTTTCATACATTCTGGAAAATTTTTCTTCCGCCTCCGCCCGCTCCTCCTCTGAAAGATCCCTTTGCCGCAGTGTTTCCAGTTCGTCGATAAAATATTCCGCAACAGCGTCCATCCTGGAAAGCAGCGGAATTTCTGAAAACTTAAAATAAAAAAGACGGATAATCTCTGACTCCTTTTTGCCGAATCCCCTGTATTCCACATCCTGAAAATTCATCAGCTCGTCTTCCAGTTCCATGATAAAACGGTCCAGACGGGAGATAAATTCCGGGGACTGCTTTTCCCGGAACCGTTCCATAGCAGCCGGATCCTGTACCGACCTCTCGATCAGATCGTATTTATCCTCGCAGTCTGCCGCCGTATCCTGAAGATTCCGGTAAGCAAACAGATCGAAGCTCATCTCCCGTATATTCTCTTCTCCCAGTTCCGGAAGGATATGGGAAATGTAATCAGAAAATACACTGTTGGGAGAAAGGATCAGGATATTGGAGGATCTGAGATTCTTCCTGTCATGATAAAGAAGATAGGCAATGCGGTGAAGGGCCACGGAGGTTTTGCCGCTGCCGGCTGATCCCTGGATCACCATGATCCTGTCCTTCGTATTGCGGATGATAGCGTTCTGCTCTTTCTGGATCGTGCGGATGATATTCTTAAGCTGAACTTCTCCGCTGCTGCCAAGTTCTGCTCCCAGAATTTCATCGTCGATCTTGATATCGCTTTCAAATTCATAAACCATACGGCCCCGCCGGATCTTATACTGCCATTTTGACTCTATCAGACCCTTAAATATACCCGACGGCGCTTCGTATTCCGCCGGACCTTTGTCATAATCATAAAAGAGGCTGCTGACCGGAGCCCTCCAGTCGTAGATCAGGGGACTGCTTCCCGCCCTCTCCGAAAAATTCCCGATGCCGATATAAAACTCCTCCGGCTCTTCTTCTCCGTGGTAGGTAAAATCCACCCGTCCGAAAAAGGGAGAGTCCAGCATTTTCTGAAATCTCCGGCGAAGCTGCCGCTGCTCTTCATTTGCGTTTACCTGCTGAAGAAGAGCCTGCCGGTTATCAAATTCCTCATATCCGTACTGGTCCATCTCGGTGTAGTTTTCCCAGTAATAATCATGCATGTCCTCGATTTCTTTCGCTCCCGCGTCAAGGGCTTCCTGCACTTCTGCAAGCCTGCGGTTCAGACATTCCAGCACACAGCTGAGATATTCCCTGCCGTTCTTTCTTCCGCCCATAGAACTAACGGACCACAACCGCCGTACCGCTGGCAGTCACCATGAGCATCCCATTGTCCGCTCCCAGTACTTCGTAGTCAATATCCACGCCGATCACCGCGTTTGCCCCCTGCTGGGCCGCTCTCTCTTCCATTTCGCGGAGGGCTTCTTCTCTGGCCGCCGTCAGCTCATTTTCATAAGACTGGGATCTGCCGCCGAAAAAGTTTCTCATTCCCGCCGCAAAATCCTTCAGCACATTCACACCGGTGATCACCTCTCCGAAAACGATTCCTTTATATTCCTCCACTTTTTTTCCTTCTATATAACTTGTCGTTGTA
>DWVA01000251.1 GCA_019120475.1 Candidatus Blautia intestinipullorum
GGCAGTTGAGTTGGCGCGGCGGAAGGCTGTGGTGGAACCGAGTATTGTGGTCCCACAGGGGTATCAGGGCCGGGTGCAATACTTGCTGCCGATCTGCCTGACCGATATGGAGCAGCCAGACCTTGCCATGACCCTCACGATCATGGACGGGTATTACTTGGGGAACACCTGCCTCACTTTAGAGATGTCTCATTTCGCGGGCCGTGTGGTGAAACGGTATGGAGCAACCGAAAAAGCGTATCAAATTTTTATGGAGGAGGCAGATAAGTGTAATCCGCCGCTCCCGGATAAGGAGATTGCCTCCATCTGGCAGAGTGCCCGTCGGTTTGCCGAGAAAGTGCAGAGTCAGGAAGGATATATGTCTCCGGAGGATTACAATGATGAGTTTTGCCGGGAGTCATTAAAGCCTGCGGATTATTCTGACATCGGACAAGCCAAGGTGTTGGCGAAAGAGTATGGGGTGGAACTGCGCTATACGGCAGCTACCGATTACATTCGTTTCTGCGGCGAGTATTGGATTGAATCCAAGCAGCAGGCGGTTGGGGCCGCAGAGGAATTTCTGGATCTGCAGCTTGCGGACGCAAAGGATGACGTCCGCTGGGCAAAACAGGCTCTTCTGGATGTGGGCGTTGTGGAAAATGCTATCATATCCGGCGGCAAGGCGCTGGAAAAGAAAATCAGCGGTGGTCAGACGGAGGCCTATCTTTCCTATTTATCCGCATTGGCATATCAGTCGTTTGTGATGAAGCGGCGGGATATGAAATATGTAGTGTCTGCCCTGCAGGCGGCAAAGCCCATGCTGGAGATCAGCGTGTCTGACCTGGACAGGGACGGATTCCTTTTGAACACACCGGATGGGACCTATTATCTTCCGGACGGGCTGGAAGGCCGGCGAGATCATAGCCCAGAGGACTATATCACAAAGATTACAGCGGCAGGACCTGGTGACCGGGGAAAGGATTTGTGGCCGGATGCGCTGGATACGATTTTCTGTCAGGATCAGGAACTGATCGATTATGTACAGCAGATTGTGGGCATGGCAGCAGTCGGTAGGGTGTATTTGGAGTCACTAATCATTGCCTATGGAGAAGGGCGGAACGGCAAGTCCACCTTCTGGAACGCAGTCGCCCGTGTGCTTGGAACCTACAGTGGAAATATGTCTGCCGATACCCTGACGGTGGGCTGTAAGAGGAACGTGAAGCCGGAACTGGCAGAGGCCAAAGGCAAGCGGCTGATTATTGCGGCTGAGTTGGAGGAAGGAATGCGGCTGAATACTTCTGTGGTAAAGCAGATGTGTTCTACAGACGAGATTTTTGCGGAGAAGAAGTATAAAGACCCGTTTTCTTTTACGCCGAGCCATACGTTGGTACTGTATACCAACCACCTGCCGAGGGTGGGCGCCAATGATCCGGGGACGTGGCGGAGACTGATCGTGATTCCCTTCAACGCCAAAATCGAGGGCAGCGGCGATATAAAGAATTATGCGGATTACCTTGTGTCGGAAGCCGCGCCTTCGATCATGGCCTGGATTATTGAGGGGGCGAAGAAGGCGATCAGCCGGAACTTCCATATCCCTGCGCCTGTCTGCGTGGAGGATGCCATCAAATCCTACCGGGATGACAATGACTGGCTGGGGCATTTTCTGGGCGAGTGCTGCGAGGTGGATAAGACTTACCGGGAAAAGTCGGGCGAATTGTATCAGGAATGAGAGAGTGGTGGACGGATACACAGGATTTCTGTTTATGGATAAGGAGGGGCTTCCCCTGGCGGCAATGCATTGGGAGCATCGATTTAACCATATGGTAAAACGATATAACGACATTTACCGGGTGCAGATGCCGAACATTACTCCCCACGTCTGCCGCCATACCTACTGCAGCAACATGGCAAAGTCCGGCATGAATCCAAAGGCGCTCCAATATTTGATGGGGCATAGCGATATCGGAGTAACGCTAAACACTTATACCCATCTGGGTCTGGAAGACGCTGTGGCTGAGTTAAAGCGGGTGGAAGAACTGGAAAATGCCAGAAAGGAAATGGAAAAGATAAACGGAGAGGGGACAGTTTCACAGAAAAATGTTCCGGGTAGTATGAAAAATGGGCTGTAGATTGCAGGCCATTTTTCACGAGCAAGTAACGCAGTGGATTGCGAGTATCCACCGCTTTGGAAAGGATGAAGGCGCACTGCTTTGGCAGTGCGTTTTTTCGTAAGTAGATTAGTCCTATCCTGTTTTACAGAATTATGCTAAAATAAGACGGTAGTAACACACTCCCATTCTTACTACGTTTTTACTACGATTGACGGCCTCAACTTGCCCCGATTTGCCGCATTTTGCTTATTCTGTGATTGTTTTAACAATCTCAGCGGCAATTACATATCTGGCAAATCGCGGCAAAACAGGGCAAACTAACGCAAATCAGGAGGACTTTAAAATATGATACGAGTGCTTTTCGTATGCCACGGCAGGTGATGTATTGAGCACTAAAAACTCTTTGAAATCAAGGATTCTTTTAAAAGACAACCTGAATTTACGACACTTTTACGACAGAGAAAGCCAGGCTATGATAACAATGTTGTGTAGAAAGGAACAGAGACAAAGAATAACTGTATATTGATAAAAGTAAGAACCGGATTTCACCTGTCTGCGAAGTTCGGTTTTTTTGTATATTGTCCATATAAAACTTCCGCAATCGGCAATAATAATATATATAAGCTAACGAATGATTGGATTTTCTTGCCGATATGTGATATAATAACTATAAATATGATGTTTTATAATCAGAACGTGAATGAACGAGAGGTTAAAATATGGTTGACAATAAATTGGGTATTACTGATTCAACAGAATTGGCAAGAACGGAAGAAAAAATCAGTAAGCAAAAAGCCATAGAAATGTTTGAAAATGGCTTTCTGGAAAAACTGGAGCCAGGAACGTACGAAAGTCTTGCGGCCATTCATAAATATTTATTTGATGAGATTTATGATTTTGCCGGTAAAATTCGCGAGGTGAATCTGTCCAAAGGAAATTTCAGGTTTGCGCCTCTGATGTATCTGGAAGCAGCATTACAAAGTATTGATAAAATGCCTCAGTCAACTTTTGATGAGATCATTGAAAAATATGTGGAAATGAATGTAGCCCATCCATTCAGGGAAGGCAATGGCAGAAGTACAAGAATCTGGCTTGATCTGAT
>DWVA01000252.1 GCA_019120475.1 Candidatus Blautia intestinipullorum
AAGAGGTGTTCATTCCCAGTACGGAATCTTATGAATTCCTGAACTCGGATCTTGGAACCCTGTCCTATGTGAATAAAAATAAGCAGCTTTTTCTTTTAATGTCCCAGAAGCTGTATCAGATCAACATTGCGCAGGGAGATTATCAGATCCTGGCGGAAGGGATCAGCAATAAAGATTTTTCCGTATCAAAAACCAGTGCTCATGCGGCCTGGAGGATTTCCGAGGGAGAAAACGCGGGGCAGATCCGGTTTATTGATTTTGAAACTCTGGAATCCAGGATGATACGGCCGGAAGAATCCCAGGAACTGCGCGTTTTGGGATTTATGAATGAAGATCTGATCTACGGTATCCTGAAAAGCGAGGATATTCTTACAGATGCCAACGGACATGTGACGGAAGGGCTGACGGCTTTTCGTATTGAAGATTTTGACGGCAATCTGAAAAAGGAATACCAGAAGGAAGGCCAGTATATCATTAATGTGACGATAAGCGGAACGCTTATGCAGTTCGATCTTGCGGCGAAAGGCAACGGCGGATATACAGTAAGAAACAATGACAATATCATGAATAACAGCAGCGCGGCGAAAAATCTGGTAACTGTGGAGCAGACAAGCTCCGACAGGCAGGGTACGATAGTGCGTCTTGCTTTTGAAGAGAAGCCGGGAACAGACGAGCCGCTGATCTTAAGGGCAAAGATCCGAAGCGGAAGCTCCAGTATCGTGGAACTGGATATTGAACCTCCGGAAGAAGAGATATATTATGTATATGGAAAAGGAGAACTGGACAGCACATGGTCCGATCCGGCGGACGCCGTTATCCGGGCGGACGAGCAGACCGGAGTCGTTCTGAACCGCGCCCAGCAGTATGTGTGGGAGAGAGGAAATATGAAGACCCGGCTCACATTAAATACTTCGGATATCCCGGAAATCATCCGGACCGGCTCCTGGGACAAAGCGGCTCTTCAGGAAGGGCTGGGCGATTCCGGAACAGTCATAGACCTGTCGGGGTGCAGTCTGGAAAATGTTCTGTATGAGATCAGCGCCCAGAGAGCAGTCATTGCGAAAACGGGAGACAATTCCAGCGTGGTGATCGTAGGGTATGATGAATACAATACTTATCTTCTGGATCCGGCTACCGGAGAAGTGAAGCCTTACGGTATGAACGACAGCACCGCCCTGTTCCAGAAGGCGGGAAATATTTTCATTTCCTATCTGGAGTCGGCATCTTACTAGAAATACCTATTCGGGGATACCTGAAAGATATAAAAAGAAAAGGAGGAAGCATCATGGAGAAAAAAATGCTTGAAAAGTTCAACGAGGTATATGGAGAAGGCGGCGATATCCGGGAATATTTTGCCCCGGGCCGCGTAAATCTCATTGGAGAGCATACAGACTATAACGGAGGCCACGTATTTCCCTGCGCGCTGACGCTTGGAACATACGGCCTTGCGCGGAAAAGAGAGGACAGAAAGCTTCGTTTTTATTCCATGAACTTTTCACGGCTGGGCGTCCTCGAATCTTCCCTGGACGATCTCGTTCCGTCAGAAAAAGCGGGATGGACCAATTATCCAAAGGGAGTTATGTGGGCTTTTGAAAAACGAGGATACACCTTTGACACAGGCGTTGATTTCCTGATCTACGGAAATATCCCCAACGGCTCCGGGCTTTCCTCCTCTGCTTCTCTGGAGGTCCTTACAGGACTGATGCTGAAGGATCTGTACGGGGCGGAAGAGCTTACGATGCAGGATCTGGCTCTTATCGGACAGTACTCTGAGAATAACTTCAACGGAATGAACTGCGGCATTATGGATCAGTTTGCCAGCGCCATGGGCAAAAAAGACTGTGCGATCTTTCTGGACACCAGCACGCTGGAATTTGAATACGCTCCGGTGAAGCTGAAGGACGCAAGGATCGTTATCACCAACAGCAAAGTAAAACACAGTCTGGTAGGCTCCGCCTATAACGACAGGCGCAATGAATGTGAGACGGCTTTAAGAGAGCTTCAGACTGTTCTGGATATCGAGGCTCTGGGAGAACTGACAGAGGAGGAATTTGAAGCCCATAAAGACGTGATCAAAAGCGATATCTGCCGGAAGAGGGCGAAACATGCGGTATATGAAAACCAGAGAACGATCCGGGCGGTAAAGGCGCTGAAAGAAGACAATGTAGAGGAATTCGGCCGCCTGATGAATGCTTCCCATGTGTCTCTTCGCGATGACTATGAGGTTTCCTGCCAGGAGATCGACATTCTGGTGGATCTGGCCTGGAAGATCCCCGGCGTTGTAGGCTCACGTATTACCGGAGGCGGTTTCGGAGGCTGTACGGTCAGCATTGTAAAAAACGACGCGGTGGATACCTTTATCAATACTGTCGGAGAAAAATATAAAGAAGCGGTAGGTCATGAAGCGGAATTTTATGTGGTGGATATCGGAGACGGCGCCCACAAGATCGCATGATCAAAGATCTGCAAAAGAAACCCGGAAACAACGCGAACATATGATTTTATCTACATGGGGAATTCAAAATGTTAAATGAAAGTATAAGAAAACTGGTTCAGTATGGAATAGAAACAGGGCTGACGCCGGAATGCGAAAAAAATTATACCACCAACCTTCTGCTGGATTTATTTCATGAGGAAGAGTATCAGGAGCCGGAGGGGACGTTTTCAGAAGTGGATCTTGAGGAAACCCTGAGAGAGCTTCTGGACGAGGCGGTGAAAAGGGGAATCATCGAGGACAGTATTGTGTACCGGGATCTTTTCGACACCCGTCTGATGAACTGTCTGATGCCCCGTCCTTCTCAGGTGCAGAAGGAGTTCTGGGAGAGATATGAGGAAAGCCCCCAAAAGGCTACGGATTATTTCTATAAATTAAGCCAGGACAGCGACTATATCCGCCGCTACCGTGTAAAAAAAGACCAGAAGTGGAAGGTAGAAAGTCCCTACGGAGATATCGATATTACCATCAATCTGTCAAAACCGGAGAAAGATCCCAAGGCCATCGCCGCGGCAAAGAACGCGAAAGCCAGCAGCTATCCCAAATGTCTCCTCTGTCCGGAGAACGAGGGATATGCGGGCCGTGTCAACCATCCGGCAAGAGAGAACCACAGGATCATCCCCATTACCATCAATGACAGCCCCTGGGGATTTCAGTATTCTCCCTATGTATATTATAATGAACACTGCATTGTGTTTAATTTTCAGCATACGCCTATGAAGATTGAAAGAAACACTTTTATCAAGCTGTTCGACTTTGTAAAACTGTTTCCGCATTACTTCCTGGGATCCAACGCGGATCTGCCCATCGTAGGCGGTTCCATCCTGAGCCATGATCACTTCCAGGGCGGCCACTATACTTTTGCCATGGCGAAAGCGGAGATTGAAAAGCCGGTGACGATCCCGGGATACGAGGACGTGGAGGCAGGCATTGTGAAATGGCCGCTGTCTGTGCTGCGTATCCGCCACAAGGATGAGAAGCGTCTGGTAGACCTGGCTTCCCACGTACTGGAGGCATGGCGGGGCTATACCGACGAGGATGCTTTCATCTATGCGGAAACAGACGGAGAACCCCACAATACCATTACGCCTATCGCAAGAAAGAAGGGGGATATCTTCGAGCTGGACCTGACTCTGAGAAACAATATCACCACAGAGGAACATCCCCTGGGCGTATATCATCCTCATGCCCAGTATCACCATATCAAGAAAGAGAATATCGGCCTGATCGAAGTTATGGGACTGGCTGTCCTTCCGGCAAGGCTGAAAGAGGAAATGGAGATTCTGGAAGAGTATATTCTGGCGGGAAAAGACGTGGCTTCCAATGAAAAGATTGAGAAGCATGCCGCCTGGGTTGCGGAATTTCTTCCGAAATACCCGGATATAAATAAAGACAACATACATGGCATCCTTGAGAAGGAAATCGGAAAGGTCTTTATCCATGTGCTGGAGGACGCTGGCGTCTACAAATGCACCCCTGAAGGCAGGGAGGCGTTTATGAGATTCATTAAAACGCTGTAGGAAATTTCCCGGAGATATACCTTGCAGGAACAAGAGGAATAGGCTATACTAGAAAGCGAAGCGGATGAAGGCATCTGCTTCGCTTTTTACACTGATTTTTTGAGCGGCAGACTGCTCCGCACAGCCCGGAAGTATGCTGGCGCTAAATAAAACACAGAGAGGAAATAGATCATGAATCTTACAACTGTAAAAGAAATTTATAAAGACAGAGAGAAGTTCCTGGACAAAGAGGTGTCCGTAGGCGGATGGGTGCGCAGCGTGCGCGGATCCAAAGCCTTTGGATTTATCGTTCTCCACGACGGCTCCTGTTTTGACACTCTTCAGATCGTTTATCATGATTCCATGGAGAACTTCGCTGAGATCAGCAAGCTGAACGTAGGGGCGGCGATCATTGTAAAGGGAACACTTGTCGCTACGCCGGAGGCAAAGCAGCCCTTTGAGATCCAGGCGGAAGAGGTGCAGGTGGAAGGCGCGTCCGCTCCGGATTATCCTCTTCAGAAGAAACGTCATACAATGGAATACCTTCGTACAATGACGCATTTAAGACCAAGGACCAACACTTTCCAGGCTGTGTTCCGCGTCCGTTCCCTGTGCGCTTATGCGATTCACAAGTTTTTCCAGGAAAGAGGGTTCGTATATGTGCATACGCCTCTGATCACCGGAAGCGACTGCGAGGGCGCTGGA
>DWVA01000253.1 GCA_019120475.1 Candidatus Blautia intestinipullorum
TGGGTATTTATGGTACAATAGTATTATCATAAGACAGGCGGTGACATATATGAAGTACCATGAAACAGATGATTATTCGTTTCTATTAGGAAACAACCATTATGTGTACGACCATACAGAAGATGCGAACACCCTGCATCTTTTTATAAAATCAAAACCACACAGTTGTAAGTGCCCTATATGCGGCCAGGAAAGTAATAAGCTGCACGCAACCTATAAACGTGTCCTTCAGGATATGCCCATTCATTGTAAACAAACCTTCCTGCACGCCAATGTTTACAAATATGAATGTGAAAACCCTTCCTGCGATTGTAAAGTGTTTATGGAAGATCTTCCTTTTGCAAAAGCTTCCCAGGTCCGCACTGATGCATTAAATTCCCTGATCCTTGGTGTATCCATGTTCCTTAGTAATGAAGGGGCCAGTAAGGTCCTTGCTCTTCTCGGCGTTAAAATTAGTAATGATACAATCCAACGCCTGTATGACAGGATAGAGTTTGCGGATAATCCGGATGTGGAGGAAGTTGGCATAGATGATGTTGCAATCCGCAAAGGGCAGACTTATGCAACTGCTGTTTATGATTTGAAAGACCATCATCTGATTGCCCTTCTTGAGGGGCGGGATGCAGAAACATTAATGGAATGGCTGAAAAGCCACCAAAAAATACGGCTGGTTGCCCGCGACAGGGCGAGTGCTTATGCAACGGCAATCAATGCCGTGCTGCCAGATTGTGTCCAGGTGGCAGACCGTTTCCATCTGTTACAAAATCTGCTTGGATACCTCAAAGACATATTCAAAGCAGAAATGCCTTCCAGCATATATATAAAAGATGGAAAGATACTTGACCAGGAGCCTGAAAAGATATTGAGGGAAAAGAAACCTGACAAAAACTATCTCGCCACACTGCATTATGACAATACACCACCCATGAACCCGGATGGTTCGGAACATTTATACGACAATAAGAAGCACTACCTTTCCGCAAAGCAATATAAAGACCAGGCAGAGAACCGTAAAAAAAACGGCAGCTGATACTCGAAGTCAGGCAGTTCTGGGAGAACCTTGAAAAGAAAAAGATAACAACGGTTGCAGAACATTTTGAAATATCCAGCCCTACCGCAAAACGGTATATCCATATGACTGCTTCTGAAATTGAGAGCATGGATTCCCCTAAAAACTGTAAAAAACGGGAATCCCCTATGAACAAATGGCTGAATGTCATATTCAAAATGATGCTGGACGGGCACAGCAATGAAACCATATATTTTTATATCCGGGAGCAGGAAGATTTTGCAGAAAGCCCGGAACAATTGGGGAAATATATTTACCTGATTGGGAAAAACAACTTTCCTGGGCGAGTACCCTTTAATACGCGTTATCTCATGGAAAATGTCATGCCTCCAGGGGTTATCTGTTTTAAGCGCATGGAGATCCTGAAATATCTGCTGACATGCAACCCTAAGGTTCAGAAGGATGAAGAATTAGGAAAATACATAGAACTTATAAAAGAAAAATTCCCAATCGCATCCCATGTGGAAAATATATTCAAAGAATTCCATGCGATCCTAATGGGAAATGAACCTGGGAAGCTGGATGGATTTCTGGAAAAGTATGGTGATGGAGAACTGGCAGCGTTTTGTAATGGAATAAAAAAGGATATCGCCCCGGTCAAGAATGCGATATCCCATCCTGAAAGTTCTGGATTTGTTGAAGGGAACAACAACAAATTCAAACTCCTCAAACGTATTGTATACGGTAGAAGCGGATTAGTCAACCTGGGCAAAAAATGTAAACTGGCATTTATGCCTCAAACAGATGGATTCAGCCTACAATCTTTGTTGTAAAAAGACTGGCATCAAAAAGCGTGATGCCAGTCTCTTAAAACACTAATTTACCCAAAATTCAGAAAGAACCAAGAGGTTATTCCTGTTCCCTTTTTTCTTCTTTTTTGATATATTTGCTTTAGAACGATTATATCAGGAGAACTGCCATGTCCAAAAAGTCAACAAAACTGGAAGAACTTCATCATACCTTCAAAGAATTGGGGATATCCCCGGAAACGATTGAGACAAACGATACCCTTATCCGGAAAATAAAGAAACAGGCTGATTCCGTTCCGGATTACAGACACCCGTCCTATGTCAGGCACCTGCTCGGAGATATCATCATGATTGTCTTTTTTGCCCTTCTGGGAAATGCGGATGAATGGGGGGAAATCGAAAGCTTTGCCAGAAAAAAGGAAAAGTGGCTGAGAAAGTATCTGGAACTCCCCAATGGGGTTCCTACAGACGATACGTTCCGGATTGTAATAGGGACAATCAACAGCGAACATTTCTTCCGTGTGACAGTCAGTATTCTGATGCAGGTGGTGGATGGGATTCTGCAGGCGGCGGACAGGCAGGAAAATATCCATAAAAAGAGTATTGTATCCGTAGACGGGAAGGTGAGCTGCGGCTCTGGGAGGAAAACGACAGAGTGTGGGGAAGTGAAAGCATTCCAGACACTGAATGTCTATTCCAATGATTACGGGATGTGCCTGTGCCAGAAATTTATCGGGGAAAAAACGAATGAAATACCGGCTGCGCAGGAGGTGCTGCGGATGATGGATCTGAAGGACATGATCATCACAGCGGATGCGATGAACTGCCAGAAAGGGACGGTAAAGGTGATTCGGGAAGGAAAAGGGGACTATGTACTTGCGCTGAAAAGGAACCAGGGAGTGTTCTATGAGGAAGTGGCGGGATATTTTGACGGGGAATGCCAGGAAAAGCTGAAGGGAAAAGAAGGATGTTACAGAAAGACAGTAGAACCGGAACATGGGGGAGTTGCGGTAAGGGAGTACTATATCACGGAAGAGATAGGGTGGTATAGCGACAAAGAAGAGTGGAAAGGGTTGAGAAGCCTGGGATATGTGCATAAAGAGCTGAGGAGTGGGGATGGAAAGACAGAAAAAGAAGACCGGTATTATATCTGCAGCATAGGAGAGAACATGGAAGAGTTTGAGAGGGCGTCGAGAGGGCACTGGGGGATAGAGAATAACCTGCATTGGCAGCTGGATTTTACATTTAAGGATGATAAGAACCGGAGTATGGGAAAGACGGGAGGAAAGAACCTGCAGACGATGAAGAAGATCGTACTGTCGATTCTGAATATAGTAAAGGTAAGTTATCGTCTAAGCATGAAGAGGATTCGATATGAAATGTCGCTGGATTACGAAGGGGAGGTAGAAAAACTGCTGTCGATGCTGGATGAAGAGAGTATAAAGAAGGCATTGGAGAGTGCAGAGAACAGGCAAAAGAAGCCTGTTTAAAAAAGGGCGCCGGAAGGCGTCTGGTTGGAATAACAGTTTATAAGTTTAACCTGGTGCTGTAGGATTGTTCATTGACATCACTGCGGTGATGGATTAATATAATTAAGTGTCACTTGCATTCTGTGCAAATTTCTTTTAAACCAAATGCCGCTTTGCGGCTATCATCACGAGGTAGATATGGAGCATTTGAAAATTCCGAAAAACTATGAATCTGCGCTGTCCCTGCATGACACGCAGGTTGGAATCAAGACGGTAAAGGATTTCTTTCAGAGACTGCTGGCGGAACGGCTGAATCTGCTGCGCGTATCAGCGCCGCTCTTTGTGGATCCGGCTTCCGGCATGAATGACAATCTGAACGGCGTCGAACGGCCTGTTTCCTTTGGTATCAAGGAGCAGAATGAATACGAGGCCCAGGTGGTGCAGTCCCTGGCAAAATGGAAGCGCTACGCGCTGAAGAAATACGGCTTCTGCGAGGGTGAAGGCCTCTATACGGACATGAGCGCCATCCGCAGGGACGAGATCACGGACAACATTCATTCCATTTATGTGGATCAGTGGGACTGGGAA
>DWVA01000035.1 GCA_019120475.1 Candidatus Blautia intestinipullorum
ACTCCCGTAGTGCAGAGAAGCATTTTGTTTTTGTACTGGATATTCAGGGAAAAACTGCTGAACGTACTGGCAGCCGGTTCCGGTTCTTCTATTTTCAGGATTTCGGAAAGTTGATATGGCGCAAGCTGAAAAATGATCCGAAACTGCAGCGGAAGCAGTTTCCCGCGGATAATACTGCGGCAGAAAGGTTTTATTTTTTTCCAGTGGGAATAAATCACAGCGTTTTGGGTGAGGATATCCTGTGTGTCCGTATCAAAAAATTCTTTATTAACCCGTCCGTCTATCGTAAACGTATTGAATGTAGTAATAGACGCCTCGGCAAGAGGAAAAGCATCGAAAGTGTCGCCGATAAGAAGCTGGGTCATAAAAGTTTTGACGTTATTGATTTTCAGTGCAAGCATAGTATGATTCTCCTGATTTTTTGTGCTTTGTCCATTATAAAACAGAATAGAAAAAAAGAACAGAGTTTTTACAAAAAGTCTTTTCAAACAGTAAGGGATATGATAATATAGATGTGGTATTTGATACTACATATTATAGAAAAGAGGACGATATAATTGGGCTATAAAATAATTATAGATAGCTGCGGAGAGCTTTTGGAGGAATGGAAGAATGACGAACATTTTGAATCAGTTCCGCTGACTTTGAATGTAGATGGGGAGACTATCGTAGACGACGCGTCTTTCGATCAGAAAGCATTCCTTCAGAAAGTGGCGGCAAGTACAGAATGTCCGAAATCAGCCTGCCCTTCTCCTGAACGATATATGAAAGCTTTTGACTGCGAAGCGGACCGGATCTATGCGGTGACGCTTTCGGCAGAATTAAGCGGTTCATATAACAGCGCTGTTCTTGGAAGAAGCCTTCTTAAGGAAGACAAGCCGGAAAAGAAAATTTATGTGTTCAATTCCAGATCCGCTTCTGTAGGGGAAACTCTGATCGGAATGAAGATACAGGAATGTGAAGAGGCCGGATGTACCTTTGAAGAAGTGGTCAGCAGAGTGGAAGCTTATATTGCAGAGCAGAATACATTTTTTGTACTGGATAATCTGGAAACTCTCAGAAAGAACGGACGTCTCAGCACAGTAAAGGCATTTGTGGCAAGCGCGCTGAAGATCAAACCGGTTATGGGAGCCACTCCGGAAGGTACGATCTGCCAGCTTGACCAGGCAAGAGGAATCAATAAGGCGCTTATCAAGATGGTGCAGTATATTGTGGAAAAAACAAAGGACAGTGAGAAAAAGATCCTGGCGATCTCGCACTGCAACTGCTATGACAGGGCGATGATTCTGAAAAAAGCATTGGAAGAAAAAATGGCTGTAAAGAGGATCGTAGTGCTTGACACTGCGGGAGTCAGCAGCATGTACGCCAATGACGGCGGAGTAATCGTGGTTGTGTGAATTGTTTGTGAATTTGGAAAGAGACTTCACTTTTACCGGGCGCTGTGATATAATAGAAACACTTATTTAGAACAAAGGAGATTCCATTATGAGTCAGAAAAAAGTGGACAATTATAAAGCGCTGAAAGCAAATCGCAGAAATGAACAGAGAAAAGAAAAATTTTATGATATACTGGAAAAGGTAGTGGGAATCGTTGTCTGTGTGGCTCTTGTAGCATGGATCGGATATTCCGTATATGATAAAGTCACAGAAAAAGACGCGTCAGTGGTACAGCAGACAGTGATGGATACCAGCGCCCTTGATAATTATACTTCAGGACTTTCTGCGGATACAGCGGAATAGGATAACGGAATCCTTCCGAAAAAGAGTATCCGCAATAACATAACAAATAAAAATCCCCGGTGATGCCGGGGATTTTCTGTTGCGGTAAAACTTATCGAATGAGACCGCTGAACGTCAGGTAAAACCTGAAAAGGATTGTTATTCTGCCGTATCAAGCCTCGGATTATAATTTTGTAACGTTGGCAGCCTGCATTCCGCGAGCGCCTTCGGTCAGATCATAAGTCACTGCCTGTCCCTCGTCCAGAGATTTGAATCCTTCTCCGTTGATCGCAGAGAAATGTACGAATACGTCAGCTCCGTCTTCGCCTGTGATGAAGCCATAGCCTTTTTCTGCGTTAAACCATTTTACAGTCCCCTTGTTCATGATGTTACCTCCATAAAAATAAAAAGTTAAAATCTATCTGACGAAAAAATCACCAGATTTTACAGACTATATCATGTAATATATAATCTCTAAAAACTAGTGATTTTATGATTTTATATATTAATAATGTAGTGGATTGTGATTTGATTATATATCCCGGGTTTTGAATTGTCAAGGTTAATCTGCATGTTTATAAAAAAATCAAGTTTTTGTGCAAATTTTAGATAAAAAAAGTACAGTAATAAAATAGCGGCGGAATAATATAAAAAAATACTTTATTAAATCAGCTAATTCGTGTATGATGTTCTTGAACAGATTCTGAATTTGGCGATAAATTAATTTCAGGAGGAAATGATCATATGATTAATAAGCTGATTGAAAAAATCCGGAAAACCAACGCTCCCATTGTAGTAGGACTTGATCCTATGCTGAATTACATTCCCGGGCATATCCAGGAGAAGGCGTTTCAGGAGTATGGAGAAACTCTGGAGGGCGCGGCAGAAGCGATCTGGCAGTATAACAAAGGGATCGTGGATGCCGTTTATGATCTGATCCCTGCAGTAAAGCCTCAGATTGCCATGTACGAGCAGTTCGGCATTCCGGGACTTCAGGCGTATAAAAAGACAATCGATTACTGCAAGGAAAAAGATCTTGTAGTGATCGGAGACATTAAAAGAGGAGACATCGGTTCCACTTCCGCGGCTTATGCCGCAGGCCACCTGGGAAAAGTACAGGTAGGATCAAAAAAATGGGCCGGCTTTGACGAGGATTTCGCTACAGTAAATCCCTATCTTGGTTCCGACGGCGTGAAGCCTTTTATTGATGTGTGCAAGGAAGAGAATAAGGGCCTCTTTATTCTTGTAAAGACCTCCAATCCCTCCAGCGGTGAGTTCCAGGACCGTATTATTGAAGGCCGTCCTCTCTATGAATGGGTAGGAGAAAAAGTCGCTCAGTGGGGCGAGGAGCATATGGGAAAAGAATACAGCTATATCGGCGCCGTTGTGGGAGCTACTTATCCGGAAATGGGCAAGGTGCTCCGCCGTATCATGCCCAAGACCTTTATTCTGGTGCCGGGCTACGGCGCTCAGGGCGGAAAAGGCGCGGATCTTGTACACTTTTTCAATGAGGATGGTCTTGGCGCCATCGTAAATTCTTCCAGAGGCATCATTGCAGCCTATAAACAGGAAGCCTACGCTTCCTTTGGAGAGCTGAACTATGCCGATGCTTCAAGAAAAGCGGTAGAGGATATGATTGCTGACATCAGCGGCGCTCTG
>DWVA01000001.1 GCA_019120475.1 Candidatus Blautia intestinipullorum
ATCCTCCTTTGTGGAACTGTTCCATATATCTGATAAAAAAATCAGCCTGAAAAGCTGCATAAATTGCTTAAAAATATGGAAAAGTTCCTGAATTTATTTTGTTCCGGAATATATGGAACTGTTTCATATACATAATATATAATATATATGGATATTTTTCAATACTTTTTTACAATTTTTACTAAATTAAATAGAACAGTTCAGCATCTGATGGCAGGAGACAGTTTTATGCCTGCATAAGAATCCGGCGACCGACAATCAAAAGAGCTGTGAATGGTAACGAATCACACGCAATTTTGAAAATAGTTTATAGGTATATAAATGAAAATATGTTATAATGAGGCGTATGATAAGTATGAACGAGGAGCGAAACATATGACAAGTATCAGGGAAGTGGCGAAACTTGCCCATGTCTCCCCCAGCACCGTGTCAAGAGCCTTGAACGGAAGCGGGTATGTTGCGGAGGATACGAAAGCAAAAGTCCGGAGAGCGGTTGACGAATTAGATTATGTTCCGAATCAGTGGATTCGTAATTTATATCAGAAAAAAACAGGGATAATAGGAGTTATGGCTCCTGAACTGATCCATCCGTATTTTTCATCGTTGTGGAGTTATTTAGAACTGGAATTAAATGAGTTCGGCTATAATATGATGATCTGCAATACGGCTCAAAAGAAAGAGATTGAAAGAGAATATCTTGATACGCTGGAAAGAAATCTTTTCGATGGAATGATAATCGGAGCGGCATTTTTACCTGATAAATATTATACTAAAATCGAAAAGCCGATTATTTCTCTGGATCGCATCATTCCGGGAGTTCCATTGGTGACTTCGGACCATACGCGCGGAGGCTGCATCGCTGCGGAAAAGTTTCTTCAAAAAGGCTGCAAAAAAGTCCTTCAGCTTTCTGATCCCGAAGCTGTGACGGTGTGGTCTTCACGCAGTGCAACTGCGCTGATCAGTAAGATGGAAGAGGCGGGAGCTGAAGTTGTTACAGAGAATTTTAGCTGGACAGATACGATTCATTATTCCAGAAGTGTCAGGAGAAGTTCGGAAATTATGAAAAAACATCCGGATATTGATGGAATTTTAGCGAATGATCTGTGCGCGGCTTCTTTTTTGAAAGTGGCAAAACAGGCGGGAATCCCGGTTCCCGAAAAATTGAAAATTATTGCGTATGACGGAACTTATATTACGGATTATAATTTTTGCACGATAGCGGCGATCCAGCAGGATGTTTCTCTGTTGGCTAAAATGGCGGTCCATACGCTGATCAGACTGATTAATAACCAGCCGCTGCATCAACAGCAGGTCTTTGTTCCTGTTCATTTTAAAGAGGGAGATACGATTTAAAGCGAGGTATACCGATGAGAGAAGACATGAAGTCGCTTATTTCAGATACTTTTACCCGAATGCTGGAAAAGGAAGATCTGGACAAGATTTCAGTGACCAAACTGATTGGGGAATGCCACATCTCAAGGCAGACTTTTTACTATCATTTTAAAGATATTATGGATGTTCTGGAATGGACATTCCGGCGGGCTACCCAGGAACTCGCCCAAAAGAGTCTGAATACGGAAAACCGTATTGAATCGTTGACAGAATATGTGACTTTCGTACGGAACAACAGGAAAAAGCTGGACAGACTGCTTTATTCCCGCCGATGGGTTCAGATTGAAGGTATTCTTGTAGATGCCGTAACGGTATATCTGTCTGAAATAGCCCGTAACCGGATACCGTCCCCCGGCCTGAGCGTAGACGATATGGAAGTCATGCTGAGGTTTTATGCCAGCGGAATGGTCGGGGTACTGCTTCAGTATGTGAATAAACCGAACCTGAATGAGGAAAAACTGGTGATTCAGATAGAAAAAATTATTACCGGAAAAATGTTTCCGGGAAGACATAATGAAAATACTATATAAAATGAAAGCAGGGAGCCGGCGTCAATGTCTGCTCCCGATTTTTGTCAGATGTTCATAGTGCTTATAAAGTATACCAAATCTGTGAATATATCCTTTCTGCCATGGCTTTGATTTCCCGCAGAAATGAAGAATAGCCGTATTTTCCATCACCCAGTCCATATCGCACAGCCCGCCGCTCTTTAAAAGACAGGTATTATAGTTGCGGGCGTCATAATTCCAGACCGCATCTTCAATCTCCAGCGTCCGGAACCCGTACATCGCATTCAGTATATCCGGATCCAGATACAGAATACGATGCAGTGTCTCCGGAAGGAACATTGGCGCCAGGAGACGGTAATACATTTCACACGGATACTGGCGGCTGACAGGGGCACCGGTGAATGTGGAACTGTCGATCCGGACCGGATAAAGATGATAACCGATCCTGTTGCACTGACGGATGACAGGCGCAAACGCGTCTTCCGGAATACCGCTGTGTATCAGCCAGATATCCGCCGGCTCTGCGGGCTGGCTGATGTGAAGGGAAGTAAGAAGTACCTGCAGGCGCGGCAGGTACTTCTCATTCAGGGTGGTCAGGATCTGAATCCGGTCCGTTCCGTCGGACCGGATGTTTCGGTTTGAGTCAGTATATGGCTCCATGAGGTTCGTTCTCCTTTTTAATTATTGGTCAGAAGCTGATCTTATGCATTCCTGCAGCCTCGATCAGAAGGGCAACTCCCATAATGACCAGATACGCGGCAAGGATGTAGTTTAATGCCAGTGCCGACATAAATGGCAGAAGAAGAAAAATAACAGCAAGGATGATATTGAGTATACCGCTGAACGTCAGGAATCCGGTCTTTGGTATGCGGAAGTATTTCATCTTCGACGCGAAAGCAATCCGCTGCGCTCCGTTGAAGATCAACAGGAATGCCAGGAGAAAGGTGATTACCTGAACAGTCAGTACGACCGGCATAAAAAACAACATAATTCCCAAAAGAATATTGAGGACGCCTGTTATGATCAGCATCGGATCTTTAAAGTGATAAGTCATGGAAGCGTAGGATATAAATTCGGATATCCCCAGGATGATGACAGCCAGCGCCGCCAGATACTGGATTATGGCGAAAATCCCGATTGGATAGACCGCCGTCAGTATTCCCGCAATGATTAAGATAACTGCAAGTATAAAGTAAGTAATACGCATCTTTTTCTGGCGTTTATTCCATGTATCCGCCAGTTCCTGTACATAATCAAAATCAGAATCAAACCATCTCATATATATTACAGCTCCTTTCTCTGTTTTTACTGTTTTTAATATAGCCGAAAAAAGAGGAGCATGCTACTTATAATTTCAATTCCGTGTCTTTACAAAACTCCGTATTTGTCAATACATATTTAAAAATTTGAAAGTCGCAATAAAAACATATATCTGCTATATAAAATAATAGGGGGATGAGACGGAACAAGAAAGGAGGTCGTCTTTGTATGAATATTAATGAAAGTATATTTGCCTGCAAATTGTATGAAATGGAAGAACAGTATGGAAAGCTTCAATGCAGGATACGCGCCTGCGAATATGGCGGCAGAGATAAGATCCGTACGGAACTGGAGCAGGCGCGCAAGGAGTACGCGGAAAACACGCTCCTGATGGAGGAAAAGACAAAATCCTGCCGCTCGCCGGCTGTGACAAAGCTGACGCAGGCGCAACTGGAATACAGGAGGAAGATCGACGAACTGAAAAAACAGATCGTGTCTGATCTTCATTCTGATGAGAACAGTCCGGAAGAAGATAAAAGAGAGGCGGGAATGCTGTACGCGGAGTTTGCGATGGATTTTGCCACACTTACCATGCAGCAGGCGCTGATTTCCGCATTGACTGCCCTGGAAGGGCAGAGCGGGAAAACATACAGTAAAGATAAGATAGCAGAGGAGGCGAAATAATGCAGGAAGTAAAAAAACCGAGGAAACCACTGATTTCTTATTATATAATCGTACTTGCGGTTCTGCTGCTGTTTAATTTTATCTTTATGCCCTGGGCAGCGGAGCGCCAGGTACAGGAAGTCGGTTATGATACATTTATGAAAATGACTGAGGATGAAAATATAGGCAAGGTTCAGATCGATCAGCAGGAGAATGAGGTCCTGTTCACGAATAAAGACGGTGATAAGATATATAAGACCGGAATGGTGGAAGATCCGGGAATGACGGAAAGGCTGTATAATTCCGGCGCCGAATTCTCGGGCCAGATTATTGAACAGATGTCGCCGATTCTGTCGTTTATCCTGACCTAGATCCTTCCTGTCGCGATCTTTATCGGAATCGGACAGTACATGTCCAAAAAATTGATGAACCGGGCAGGCGGCGGACCTGATTCCATGATCTTCGGAATGGGAAAGAGCAATGCCAAAGTATATGTAAAGTCTTCCGAAGGCATCCGGTTTTCCGATGTGGCCGGAGAGGACGAGGCAAAGGAGAACTTATCAGAGATCGTAGATTATCTTCATAATCCTGCAAAATACAGAGAGATCGGGGCGTCTATGCCAAAAGGCATCCTGCTGGTAGGTCCTCCCGGAACTGGAAAGACTATGCTGGCAAAGGCGGTGGCAGGCGAGTCTAATGTGCCGTTCTTCTCTATGTCGGGTTCGGAATTCGTAGAGATGTTCGTCGGTATGGGAGCATCGAAGGTGCGCGACCTGTTCAGACAGGCAAAGGAAAAGGCGCCGTGTATCGTATTTATCGATGAGATCGACGCCATAGGCCAGAAGCGTGACGGGCGTGTAGGAGGAAATGATGAACGAGAGCAGACATTGAACCAGCTTCTGACCGAGATGGACGGCTTTGAGTCCAACAACGGCGTCATTATCCTTGCTGCCACGAACCGTCCGGAATCCCTTGACCCGGCGCTTACAAGACCGGGAAGATTCGACCGGAGAGTGCCGGTAGAGCTCCCGGATCTGAAAGGCCGTGAGGAAATCCTGAAAGTTCATGCAAAGAAAGTAAAGCTGGATGAGTCCGTGGATTTCAACAAGATTGCCCGTATGGCTTCCGGAGCATCTGGAGCAGAGCTTGCCAATATCGTCAATGAGGCGGCGCTGCGTGCGGTAAGAGAGAACAGACAGTATGTGACAGGGTCTGATCTGGAGGAAAGCATCGAAGTCGTTATCGCAGGATATCAGAAAAAGAATGCGATACTTACGGATCAGGAGAAGAAAGTGGTTGCCTATCACGAGATCGGACATGCGCTTGTGGCGGCAAAGCAGAGCAATTCCGC
>DWVA01000254.1 GCA_019120475.1 Candidatus Blautia intestinipullorum
AAATCTGGAATCAGGATACAGAGGAGTTTCAGAAGGCAGTGGAGTATTTGAAAACAAATTCTTATGAAGCGGATGAAGACACTGCGATCAGTACATACCGGATCACACCCGACGCTCTGAAAGACTGGAAATACCCTTCCGGCGACGCAGGAAGATTTCCCATAAAAACAGATACCGCAAAAAGGGCGGCAGATCTTTTTACCGGACAGAGGGGGAAGGAGGAAAAGCGGAGTTTTAACGGATATGTAGAGGTATATCATGATGACGAACTGGATCCTTTTTCCATCCATCTGGAATGGACAGATTTTTGCTATTATGGGGAGGACAGATTGTGGATAGAGTCCGACTACGTGACAGATTATGTGGAAAGTGTGATGTTTTTGTCGGCGGACAGCGGCAGGGCGGCGGAATTTCTCTATAAAATGATACCTGTGGTTTCGCCGGAAGCTTTCCTGACAGAAGAAGAGATCATGGAGCTGTTGGAGACGGCAAAAAGGGAAGGGGAATATATTTCTGTCAATCTGAATGCAAAATGTCAGATCAGTATGGATCTGGATTATGAGGATAATTTTTCTGTGAGTATAAACGTGACATAGGGAGAAAGCATGGAAGAAGATTATTTAAAAGAGGGAGTTATCCTGAAGAAAAAATACCGCACAGGAAAAATACTGGGGATCGGAGGTTTTGGAATCACATATCTGGCGGATGACGAAACCCTTGGACAGGCAGTTGTGATCAAGGAATTTTTCCCGCGGGAGATTGCGGGAAGAGAAAAAGACGGAATGAGAGTTCTGCTCCCAAGAGAGAAAAACGAAAGAAAACGTTTTTTGAAGGGCAGAAAGGATTTTCTCATGGAGGCAAGACGGCTGTCTCAGCTTTTTGATATTCCGGAAATCGTGAAGGTGCTGGACTGGTTTGAAGAAAACGAAACGGCATATCTTGTCATGGAGTTTGTACGCGGAATCACTCTGAATAAATATCTGCAGAGACTGGACATGCCTCTTTCTTTTCGTCAGGCATGGGAAATGATCAGGCCTGTGGCCGCAGCTCTTGAGAAGGTGCATAAAAAAGGAATCATCCACAGGGATCTGAATCCGGAGAATCTGATCGTTCAGGAAATGGGAAATCTGAAAATCATTGATTTCGGGGCTGCAAGAAAATATCTGGATACGGAAAAGACTATGACGATCCTGATAA
Source organism: Candidatus Blautia intestinipullorum (assembly GCA_019120475.1). GTDB lineage: Bacteria > Bacillota > Clostridia > Lachnospirales > Lachnospiraceae > Blautia_A > Blautia_A intestinipullorum. The sequence goes on from DWVA01000254.1 coordinate 1,198, forward strand.
AAAAGGGATATGCGCCGCCGGAGCAGTATATGAACAACGGCAAACAGGGACCCTGGTCAGATGTCTACGGGCTGTGCGCCACTCTTTATGAAATGATCACAGGAGTCCGGCCGGAATCCTCCCTGGACCGGGTGCAGAAGGACGAATTGTATCTGCCCTCCGCCTATGGAGCGGAAATTTCATCTGAAGAGGAGAAGGTTCTCTGCCGGGGACTGGAGATGGAGCCGGAGAAAAGATACCGGAACATGGAGGAGCTGAAAGAAGCACTGGAACCGGAGAGGGAGGTAAGCCGTAAAAAGGAAAAAAGACGTTTTGTACGGATACTGGGGATCAGTACGGCGGCGTTTCTCCTTGTGATCGGCGGCGGGATATTCTTCATTTTGTCCCAGAGCGGGGAACAGAAAAAATCGGTTTCCTATGCGGGGAATTATGGACGGCAGACGAAAAAGTATGAGGAATACGTAGAATTTGTAAAAAAGTACGCCATTTACGAGAAAGAAGAGATGGAAAATTCGGAATACATGGCCTATCCTTCTCAGGGGAAGAGTATGGTTTATACACTGGATCCGGAAGCTGTTCAGGAATGGGGAGAACCCTGCAATCAGTTCCGGTTTGAGAAAAAAAACGGAGAGTTCCTGAAATGGATGGAGAACGGAGGTTATCCTCTGGAGCAGGTCAGCCAGGAAGAAAATAACACTGTAAAGATTTATCAGTACGGAGCGGTCATCACGGATTTTTCACGGATTACCACTTACCGTACGGAACAGGGAGACAAGGTTGTCACACAATACGACAGTGTAAACCAGGATCTTTTCCGTATCTATTTTGGAGTGAAAGACGAAAGCAGCAGCCGGATCAGGGAAATGATGACGCTTACCGGAGAATTTCTGGAGCAGGAATATTCTCCTTCAGAAGAAGATATCCGGAAGGAAATTGACAGGCTGGAAGGAAGGACGCAGGATGAAGGATGGATGGACACACAGTTTCATTACTGGCTGTCAGTGCTTGACAACGATAGCGGCGAGACGACAGTCTGGGGGTTTGGTCCGAATAAAAGGATAACGGATTATGGATGGTATTACTGGCCGTAAGGCTTTCTGGAGAGAAAAAGATGGAACAAAACAGATGTATTTTCTGTATGAATGAGATAAAAGGGCAGCATCAGATTTGCCCGGCGTGTAAAAAGGGAATATGGGAGTACCGGTGGAAGGAAGATTATCTGGAGCCATATACAGTGCTTCAGGAAAAATATCTGGTGGGAGCGGCTCTGGAAGAAACAGGGGAGATGATCCGTTATACAGGATACGATATAGTGCTGGATCAGAAGGTTTTCCTGTACGCCTATGATGCGGAAATCTGGAAAGCTGAGAAAGAAAAGGATGCGGAAAGATTATTCGGACGGTTTGACTTTTCAGGGATGACGGCAGTCAAAGACTATTTTTCAGAACAGGATAAGGGCTTTATAGTCACTTCTTTTGCCGAAGGCGCGGTTTTGCCGGAGTATCTGAAAGTTCAGGGACGTGTGCCGGAAGAAAAGACGGTCGAAATGCTTCTTCCTGTGATCCGGGCGGTAAACGCCCTTCATGCTTCCGGGCTGATTCATGGAAATATCACTCCCTCACATCTGATTGTCACAGAGGAGGAAACGCTCTGTCTTCTGGCAGACTGCCGGTCGGTTAAAAGCGCGGAGAAAGCGGAAGAAAATCAGAAAAAAACTGCGGCGGAAGCGGGCATACCGTACAGGGCTTTGGAGCAGTTTGATGAAAAAGGAATTTTCGGCCCCTGGACAGATATTTACTCTCTGGGAGCCGTCTGGTATGAAATGCTTACAGGGCATAGGCCTGAAGACTGTGTATCCAGAAAGAAAAAGGATACGCTGAGAACGCCGTCCAGATATACAGAGATCAGTCAGAGGACAGAAAAAGTATTGCTGCAGGCGTTGTCCCTGGAGCCTCAGACACGGTTTTTTTATCTGGGAAACCTGTTGGAAAGCATGGGAATTCCTTTTGATGAAATAGAGAAAGATGCAGGAGTAATCCGGCATTTCTGGGGAGAAGCGTGGCTGGAAACTGCCGTGAGGACGAGGGGGCAGCAAAAAAAGCGCCGGATAAAAGGATATGTGTGGAAGCGGATAGCTGCGGCAGGAGCCGGGGCGCTTTGTCTGGCGGCAGGAATCTATGCTTACATTCAGACACATCAGCCGGAATATTTTCAGTGGAAGCTGGAACAGGCCCAAAAAAAGGTGGATATTCATTCTGATCAGGGGATTTTCAGAAAGGATGATCCTGAATATGAACAAGTTAAAGATTTTATTCTGAAATACGGCGAACCGGAAACGGATGCTGAGGAGTCCTCTGAAAGAAGAAATATTTATTATGATTTAGAGGAAAAAGATCTGAAATACTGTCCGGTTAAGCATAGTGCTGAAGAAAGCTTTTATCTGGATTATCCCACAGTGAAGAATATGGTGCAGTATTATATGGATATCTCCGGAAAGATAGATTTAGCTCAGGAAGAATTCTATGTTACAGGCTGTATCGATCAGAACGAGGAGGCTGCGGTCGCCTTGTTTTCTCATAGCGAAACGACTTATAAAGTACGATCTTTTGAGGAAGAGATCAAATTCACATATGACGCGCTGGATGAACGGCTGACTGGTATCCAGTTTCAGAGTTCCCGGAAGCGGTGCGCCCGTTTTCTGGAAAAGATGATCCCGTTTCTTGCTCCGGAGACCTACCTTACAGGCGAGGAAGCAGAGGAACTGATGGAGACAGTGCCGGAGGAAGACGATTATGTGTCTCTTGGAATCAGCGCAAAGCATGAAATCCATATTTCTCACAGAGACGATTACCAGGAGGGGGACGGGGAAATCTACGAGGTGGAAATCGGTCCCCAGGGACTTACTTTACAGGACTGGTATGGATATTATCTGGATTATGGGGAGGATGAAACGGTTTATGCCGGAAACTATGAGCGGGGAAGCGAAAGGTACGAGGAATTTACCGCTTATGTGAGGGAACATGCCCTTTCAGAGAAAAAAACAGAGACAAGAGAGGATTCTGTCAGTCTGGACGAGAGGGATGGAACTGTTTATACGCTGGAAGAAGAGGACGTTCTTAAATGGGGAGAGCCCTGCAATAATTTCCGTTTTTTTATAAAGGCCGGGGAGATTATAGACGAGCTTAAAAAAAAGGGATACGAGATGAAAAAAATATCCGAAAAGCGGGAAAATACTGTGGAAATCCAGAAATACGGGGCAATCCTTACAAATTATAATATCGTGGAACGATATGAGATGAAGGAAAACGTATATCTGGCAATTGTAAAGGATCTTGTTAATGAGGATGTGATGCAGATGCTGGTATACCGGAAAGCGGGAAGCGGCGCGCAGATCCAGCAGGAAGCGGCCGACGTGGGAATACTGGCAGGGGAGTTCAAACCAGAAGAGAAAGAGGAGCTGGAGGCGGATATTCTGCATGCGCAGAAGTCTGCCGGGGAGGAAGAAGAAACATATTTTCTTGTTGTGGAAAATGTGATGTTTATGAACAGTGAATATGAGGACACAGGAATTGCCACACATATTGTTCCCGCCGCAAAGTTTAACGGCCAGTCGTATTACTGGCCGTAGGAGTTTCTGTTTGTCTCCAGCGCTGCCGGAGTCACAGCACATATTCAAATTCATCATTTTTGGAAAAGGATTTCCGGTACTGGTCGTTGGTGGCCTCAACAAAGGTATCGGACATTACGTCGTAAACATAGCTTTCAAAAATTCCGGAATCCTTTGTATCATCATTGTAGCAGGTGAGATATCCGGTTTCCGTGTTCAGCTCCGCCAGTCCATGAAATCTTCCCCATTTGGTATAGGTGTTTGCAAAGCCGATACCGGAGTCGTTGCCGGGAGCTATGGAATAATATTCATAGTAGAAGAGTCCGCCTTCTTCCCGGATTTCCAGCACATGCGGGTAAGTGGGATCCGCGTCGTATACCCAGGTTCCCACAAGATCCTCATAGGCATAGGGACTGTCCATATAAACAAAGGAGGAGGACATGACCTGTACGTCTCCGGAAGCGGAGATCCGCTGGTTTTCTTCAAACTGCTCTCTTGCGGTCTGCTGTTTGCGTTCAAGCTCCTCATTATAAAGTGTCTGGATATTTGTTTTCTCCGTATCGGAAAGGCTGGATATGTCGTAGGAATCAGAAGGCTGATACCAGCCTGTGCTTTCAAAGTAATCCTTCATATCCTGGGAGTATACTTCTTTTCCATGTCTGGCTGTGATCTCGTATCTTGCGGCCCGGAGATCCCAGTCGGAAAGAGCGTCTGCTGTTTCCTGGGAGATCAGTTCTGTACCGCTGTCTGGAAGGATATCGCCGCTGCCTGCAAATACGGTTGTGGGGAGCATTGCCGCGAGAAATGCTGTTAATAATAATTTTTTTCCTGTCTTTTTCATCATGATCTCTTCCGCCTTTCTGTAATCAATTCTTTTCAAATACGCAGATATTTCCGGAGGAAACATCTTCCATGATCAGTTCTTTGCCGTCCAGAGTAACGTCTACATTTTCCACAGGAGTCTGGATCGCATATACATTGTCGCCCGCTTCTGTCCAGGTTCCGTTTACGTTCATGCCGTATGCGCTCTGGCTCATGGACATGCTGCCGTTTTCATAGAAGGTAAGTCCGATGCCGGAAAGCATGTCTACGCCCTGTTGAATTTCTTCCTCGGAAACTTCGCCTTCGTAATTCTGAGCCAGTTCCCTTACCGCTTTTTCTATTTTTTCCGGTTTATTCATGCCGTCCATCTGGACTTTTGTAACGCTCCAGCTTCCCTCGATGGAGGTTGAGCCGCAGCCCTGTGCTGCGAGGATGCCGATTCCGATAATTGCCGCCATTGTGATTTTTGCGAATTCTGATTTCATATTTGTTCCTTCCTTTCGTGTTTTCCTTTTTTACTATTTGCTGGTAGTTATTTGATGTCGGTTAGCTTCTGTATCAGGTTGTTCTGTCTATGATTATATTGTAGCAGCAGGCTTGGAAAATTTGTTTTTGGTTTATTTTATCTGGCTGTGCAGCTGTGAAAACCGTTTTTCTGCTGTCAGATATCCGGAGCGGATCCCTAAGGTATCCGGCGAATACTGAAAAGTGTTTTCTTTTTTGATCCCCGTTTTCTGCGCCAGTTCCAGAATATCCATATCTGTGCCGAAGAAAAGGATTTCCCAGCCGGCGGCCTGTTTTTCCAGGATCAGATTCCGCACGTCCGGCAGATCATAATGCCTGCTGGCGTTTTCCATTCCGTCGGTGATGATGAACACAAGAATTCCGGAAACAGGCGCCGTTTTGTCTTCGGAAGCGGCGGTGCCGGGCATAGTAAGCATTTCGCCTATGGCGTCGAAAAGAGCGGTGTCGCCTTCTGTATAGTAATCTTTCTCCGTCAGATCCTTCGCGTTTTGAACCGGCATATGGTGATAAAGGAGACGGCAGTGTTCACTGAAAAGAGCGGTGGTGATGTAGGCCTCTCCCGGCAGTTTTTTCAGTTCCGCCAGCATCCGGTTGTAGCTTTCGATCGTATCCTGTTCTTTTCCATACATAGACCCGCTTTTGTCAAGTATGCAGATCATTTCCGCGATTGTTTTGTTGTTCATATTCGTACCTCCTGTTAATATGTATTTTACAGAAAGCGGCGGGAAATTTGTTTCTGAGGATTTTTCTCTTGTATTTTGGAGCGAGATATAGTAAAATTGCTGATGTGATAAAAAATATCACATCACAGGAATGTCTTCGTAGCTCAGCTGGATAGAGCACTCGCCTCCTAA
>DWVA01000255.1 GCA_019120475.1 Candidatus Blautia intestinipullorum
ATCCCGGATGGAGGGTAAGATAAGAATAAGCCGCTCTTACCTGGGCAAATTTCTGCTCTGTATTTCCCGGGAGATTTTCCATAAACTTTTCCAGAGTCCCCACGTCCCTGGTTCCAAGGGTAAGGATATAATGTTCGCAGTATGCGTACACCATGGAAAGGGTAAGCTGATCGTGAGCGTTCTTCCTTTCCAGCGGGTCTTTTGAAAGGTACTCGAGGAAATCCCTGGTCCATCCCTGATTCCATTTATAATCGAAACCCGGATGATCTTCCTCCACCCTGTCCGTAAGTTCCGGCCACAGCCCATCTTCCTGGGCGATCATAAGAGCTCCCGGGATCTGCTTTTTCACAACGGAATTCAGATGTTTCAAGAATTCCAGTGCCGCAAGATTTTCGTTTGTTCCATAAATATTGGGTTTCCACTGTCCCGGTTCTCTTCCATAGTCCAGATAGAGCATGGCATCCACATCGTCAAAGCGCAGTCCGTCCACATGATAAACTTCCAGCCAGTAAAATGCATTTGCAATCAGAAAATCTTTTACCATCGGACTTTCATAGTTGTAAAGCAGAGTTCCCCACATAGGATGGATCGCCATAGACGGATCCGGTTCTTCATAAAGCGGCGTTCCGTCAAACAGCTCCAGTCCTCCTTCTTCTCTCGGAAATGCCGCAGGCGTCCAGTCCAGGATCACGCCGATCTCCGCCTTATGAAGTTCATTCACAAACTTCTGAAAATCCTCCGGTGTGCCTAAGCGCCTGTCAAGGGCATAATAACCATAAGTAGAATAGGGGCCGGCCTCATCGTTCAGATAAGCCATCACCGGATGAAGCTCCACATGGGTATAACCCAGTTTTCCGGCATATTCCGCCAGTTCCGCACCATCCTTCCACTGATCCATACTTGTCTCGTAAATAGACAGCGGCTGTTTCCTGTCCGCATATTTTTTTCTGTTTTTTACCCAGGAATCATCTTCCCACTGAAAGCTGGAAACATCAGCCACTACAGATGCAGACGCAGGCGGCTGTTCGATGGATGCTCCGTAGGGATCGGTCTTGAATTTGATTTCTCCGCCTTTCACTTTAATTTCATATTTATAAAGATCTCCTACCTTGGCTCCCGGCACAAACAGCTCAAAAATGCCGGACATAGGCATTCTGTGCATAATGTGCCGTCTTCCGTCCCATTTATTAAAATCTCCTGCCACACTGACGCTGACCGCATTGGGCGCCCAAACAGCGAAACTCACTCCCTGCGTTCCCCGGATCGTTGCCGGATGCGCCCCAAGCTTTTCATAAGCATGGTAATACACGCCTGCGCAGAAAGCCTTTTCCTCTTCTTCCGTGATCTGGCCGGCAAAAGCATACGGATCTGCAAATTCCTCTGTCTCTTCTCCTTTTGTCACGCGGAACAAATAAGAGGGGATGCGTCTTCCCGGGATCAGAACTGCGAAGTAGCCTGCTTCGTCTTCCTTTTCCATGGCATACGTCTTCCTGCCTGCGATAACTTCAGCCTTCTCCGCATCCGGAAAGAATCCCTGGATCAGCACTCCGTCCGCCGTCAGTCTCGGACTCATTACATCCTTGGGCGCGGTTTCCTCTCCGTAAACAATTGCTTCAATTCTTGGCCAATCCATATAATCATATACTTTTCCGTCCATTTCTCCTACCTCCAGTCTCAGATCTGTCGGCCCCGGATATGCCGGTGGGCCTTTATGTTTAGTTTATCATTTTTTTCCGGAAAAATAAAGAATATCAGCAAATTTGTTTGACAAAGACGCAATCCTACGTTAAATTGGAAGTATCATCAACTTCCGCTCTTATTTTCAGGAAGTTTTGCAATTTAAGGAGGGATTCTTGTTATGAACGAAAAGTTATACGACGTGACAGCTCTGGGCGAGCTGCTGATTGATTTTACAGAAAACGGGACAAGCTCCCAGGGCAATCCGCTGATGGAAGCCAATCCAGGCGGCGCTCCCTGCAACGTACTTGCCATGCTGGAGCGTCTTGGCAAAAAAACAGCATTTATCGGAAAAGTCGGCAAGGACATGTTCGGTGAACAGCTGAAGGCCGCTGTAGAGGAGGTCGGTATTGATACCCGGAATCTGATCATGGATGAAACCGTTCATACCACTCTTGCCTTTGTACATACTTATCCGGACGGAGACCGGGATTTTTCTTTTTACCGTGATCCGGGAGCGGACATGATGCTTACAAAGGACGATGTACAGAAAGATCTGATCGAAAATTCCCGTATCTTCCATTTTGGAACACTCTCTTCCACACATGAGGGCGTCCGGGAAGCTACACGCCACGCTATAGATCTGGCAAAAGAAGCCGGATGTATTATAACTTTCGATCCAAATCTTCGTCCGCCTCTCTGGAAATCCCTGGAGGACGCCAGAAAAGAGATCGAATACGGCATGACGAAATGCGACGTACTGAAGATATCTGATAATGAAGTGGAATTCCTTTTCGGAACCAGCGATTATGATAAGGGAGCGGCTCTTATCCGTGAAAAATATCATATCCCGCTTGTACTGATCACTATGGGAAAAGACGGCAGCCGGGCCTATTATAAAGATCTCCGCGTAGAGGCCGCTCCTTTCCTGCAGGAAAACACCATTGAAACCACCGGCGCCGGAGATACCTTCTGCGCAAGCGCGTTAAACTATGTACTGGAACATGGACTGGAGAATCTTACAGAAGACAATCTTATGGAGCTTCTTACCTTTGCCAATGCCGCAGCTTCTCTGATCACTACCAGAAAAGGCGCTCTCCGCGTAATGCCTGATCGTCAGGAAGTACTGGATTTTATCGCTTCACGGCAGCAGTAATTCCTGCTTAAAAACTGAAAAGAAGGATGCATCCATTCCCAAAACAATGGACCATCCTTCTTTTTTATGGACTTTTAATCCGGCTTCTTTTTATTTCACCACACGTACTTTTGCGACACCGTCCACTGCCTGGAGTTCATCCAGCGCTTCTCTGGAAACGGCGCTTTCCAGGTCGATCAGCGTATATGCGTAACCGCCCTTGCTCTTGTTCGTCATATCCGCAATATTGATTCCCTCATCACCCAGGATCTTTGTAAACTGGCTGATCATATTAGGAACATTCTTATGGGTAATGGCGATTCTGCCCACAGCCACACAGATTCCCATGTCACAGTTAGGGAAGTTTACTGAGTTTTTGATGTTTCCGTTTTCCAGGAAATCTCTCAGTTCTTTTACCGCCATCACCGCGCAGTTTTCCTCAGATTCTTCTGTAGATGCTCCCAGATGGGGAGTGACAAGGATTCCTTCTCTGCCGGCTACCAGAGGATTGGCAAAGTCCGTCACATATTTTTTGACTTTACCGCTCTCAAGGGCTTCGATCAAAGCTTCCTCGTCTACCAGAAGATCCCTTGCGAAGTTCAGAAGAACCACTCCGTCTTTCATCTTGGAAAAGGCTTCCCTGTCGATCATCTTTCTTGTGCTGTCAAGAAGAGGAACATGGATAGTGATATAGTCGCACTGGCTGTAAATCTCATCCAGGGTTTTGCTGTGCTTAATGGTCCTGGAAAGATTCCATGCAGCGTCGATGGAAAGGTAGGGATCGTATCCGTAGACTTCCATTCCAAGATGTGTAGCGGAATTCGCTACCATAGCTCCGATTGCTCCAAGTCCTATGATACCAAGTTTTTTCCCGCTGATCTCGCATCCGGCGAACTGTTTCTTCTGTTTCTCAGCCAGTTTGTCGATGTTTTCTTTATCCTTCTGCTGAGCGACCCATTCAATTCCTCCCACAATGTCTCTGGAAGCAAGGAGCATGCCTGCCAGAACCAGTTCCTTTACACCGTTGGCGTTGGCGCCCGGAGTATTGAATACAACGATACCTTTTTTTGCATATTCATCAATCGGGATATTGTTCACTCCGGCTCCTGCCCGGGCAACAGCCACCACAGACTCCGGCAGTTCCATATCGTGCATTTTCGCGCTTCTTACAAGGATCGCGTCCGCATCCTCTACACTGTCTGTTTTTCTGTAATCGCTGCTGAACATATTTAATCCTGTCTCGGAGATAGGATTAAGGCAATGATACTGATACATTACGCATTCTCCTCCTCAAATTTTTTCATAAAGGCAACCAGGGCTTCCACGCCTTCCTTTGGCATTGCATTGTAAATGCTGGCGCGCATGCCTCCTACGGTTCTGTGGCCTTTCAGATTTACAAGGCCCGCTTCTTTTGCTTCTTTTACAAATTTCGCGTCAAGATCTTTGTCTCCTGTGACAAAAGGAACGTTCATCAAAGAGCGGGAAGCCGGTTCTACCGTTCCCTTAAAGAGTTTGCTCTGATCCAGATAATCATAAAGGATTTTCGCTTTCTCTTCGTTCCTTCTCTTCATTTCTTCCAGACCGCCCATGGATTTCAGCCATTTGAATACTTTTCCGCAGATATAAATGCAGTAGCAGTTTGGCGTGTTGTAAAGGGAGCCTGCGTCAGCATGTGTCTTATAAGTCAGCATGGTAGGAGTTCCCGGAAGAACGTCCTCTGTGATCAGATCTTCACGGATGATCACGATCACCATTCCCGCAGGACCGATATTTTTCTGTACGCCGCCGTAGATGATGCCATATTTGCTTACATCCACCGGCTCGGACAGGAAACAGGAGGAAACGTCTGCCACAAGAGTTTTTCCCTTTGTATTTGGAAGCTCTTTAAATTTTGTTCCGTAAATCGTATTGTTCTCGCAAATATATACATAGTCCGCATCCGGGCTGATAGGCAGATCGCTGCAGTCCGGAATATAGGAGAAGGTTTTGTCCTCGGAAGAAGCGATTTTATTGACTTTTCCGTATTTCTGTGCTTCCTGATAAGCCTTTTTCGCCCACTGGCCTGTCACAATGTAATCAGCCACTCTGTTTTTCATCAGGTTCATGGGGATCATGGCGAACTGCTGAGAAGCTCCTCCCTGAAGGAAAAGTACCTTATAGTTGTCCGGAATATGCATCAGATCTCTTAAGTCCTGCTCCGCCTCGTCAATGATCTGCTGGAATTCCGGGCTTCTGTGGCTCATTTCCATAACGGACATTCCTGTTCCCTTATAATCCAGCATTTCCTCTGCCGCTTCTTTCAGCACAGGCTCCGGCAGAACAGCCGGACCTGCGGAAAAATTATAAACTCTTCCCATTTTTCAAATCCTCCTCGTCAAATACATTGTCAATATCATCGCCTGCCGCCACCATTGGGAACACGCTGAGATCCTGATCGATCCAGCAGTCCAGCACAACAGGCCCGTTGGAACTTAGAGCTTCCTTCAGCGCAGGCTCTACTTCCTCCATTTTCGTCACGCGGACGGCCTTTGCTCCCATTCCCTCGGAAATCTTTACAAAATCCACCGCATCATTTAATACTGTATGTGAATATCTGTGTCCGTAGAACAAGGTCTGCCACTGGCGAACCATACCAAGCACATGATTATTCAATACGATCTGCACCAGAGGCCTGCCGCAGCGCACTGCCGTGGCGATCTCATTCATATTCATACGGAAGCATCCGTCACCTGCTATGTTTACAACTGTCTTATCCGGACAGCCCATCTTTGCGCCGATCGCCGCGCCAAGGCCGTATCCCATTGTCCCCAGTCCTCCGGATGTCAGGAATGTCCGCGGTTTTTTATATTTGTAGTACTGAGCCGCCCACATCTGATGCTGGCCTACATCTGTAGTGATGATGGCGTCGCCTCCGGTAAGCTCATAAAGCTTTTCAATGATATAGGGACCGGTAAGCTGCGTATGGTCGTAGCTCAGCGGATATTTTGCCTTCATTTCCTGGATGTGTTCGATCCACTGGGGATGATGTTTCTCCGGAATTTCCTCAAGAAGTCTTCTTAAGGATTCCTTCAGATCTCCCACTATGTAAGCGTCTACGATCACATTTTTGTTGATCTCGGCGGCGTCCACATCAAGCTGAAGGATCTTCGCCTGCTTTGCAAAGGTCTTTGCGTTTCCTGTTACACGGTCGCTGAATCTTGCGCCGAGAACGATCAGAAGATCGCACTGGCTGACGCCAAGATTGGAAGTTTTTGTTCCGTGCATTCCAAGCATTCCTGTATAAAGAGGATCTTCCCCGGAGAAAGCGCCTTTTCCCATAAGGCTGTCGCAGACGGGAGCCTGGATCTTATGCGCCAGTTCCGCGATCTCTTTGGATGCTCCGGAGATCACTCCGCCTCCTCCCACAAAAATGAAGGGCTTTTCTGCGGCTTTGATCATCTCGGCCGCCGTGTCCACGTCTTCCTTTCTGATCTCGCTGGTTTCTCTGTTAACAGTGGCCGGACGGCGGGGCGTGTATTCATACTTCGCGCCTGTCACGTCCTTTGTCACGTCTACCAGAACAGGACCGGGACGGCCGCTTTTTGCTATATAAAAGGCTTTGCGGATAGTGTCCGCAAGCTTGGTGATATCCTTGACAATATAGCTGTGTTTCGTTACCGGCATTACGATTCCGGCAATGTCCACTTCCTGGAAAGAATCCTTTCCGAGAAGAGCCTTTCCTACGTTTGCCGTGATCGCCACTACCGGAACGGAGTCCATATAAGCTGTTGCGATTCCTGTTACCAGATTCGTAGCCCCAGGGCCGGAGGTAGCCATGCAGACGCCTACCTTTCCGGTGGCCCGGGCATATCCGTCCGCCGCATGGGAAGCGCCCTGCTCATGGGAGGTCAGAACGTGGGTGATCTCATCCCTGTATTCATAAAGAGCGTCATATACGTTCAGGATCGCGCCGCCCGGATACCCGAAAACGGTGTCCACTCCCTGCTCTTTCAGACATTCTACAATGATTTCTGCACCTGTAAGCTGCATCCTGTTCCCTCCTTATTCTGCTTTTGGTATTTCCAGAATAGCTCCTCTGTTGCCTGAGGTAACCATGGCCGCATATCTTGCCAGATAACCGCTGGTCACTTTCGGCTGGCGGGGCTGCCATTTTTCTCTTCTCGCCTTCATTTCCTCATCCGATACTTTTATTTCCAGCTTCAGATTCGGAATATCTATGCTGATGATATCTCCCTCTTCAACCAGGGCGATCGGACCGCCTACAGCCGCTTCCGGAGAAACATGACCGATAGACGCGCCTCTGGAAGCGCCGCTGAAACGGCCGTCAGTGATCAGAGCCACGGAAGAGCCAAGTCCCATTCCGGCGATGGCTGAGGTAGGATTCAGCATTTCCCGCATTCCCGGGCCGCCCTTCGGACCTTCGTAACGGATCACGACTACGTCGCCTTCCACGATCTTTCCGCCTTTGATCGCCGCTATAGCATCCTCCTCGCAGTCAAAGACTCTGGCCGGGCCTTCATGTACCATCATTTCTTCCACTACAGCGGAACGCTTTACCACGCCGCCGTCCGGAGCCAGATTTCCTTTCAGTACAGCAAGTCCTCCTGTCTGGCTGTAGGGATTGTCTATAGGACGGATCACTTCAGGATTCAGGTTTACACAGTCTTTGATGTTCTCGCCTACGGTCTTTCCTGTCACTGTCATGCAGTCTGTGTGGAGAAGACCTTTTTTATTCAGCTCGTTCATGACTGCGTATACGCCTCCGGCTTCATTGAGATCTTCAATATAGGTCGGGCCCGCCGGAGCAAGATGGCAAAGGTTAGGCGTTTTTTCGCTGATCTCATTGGCAAAGCTTATATCAAAATCCATTCCGATCTCATGGGCAATAGCCGGAAGGTGAAGCATGCTGTTGGTAGAGCAGCCAAGAGCCATATCCACCGTCAGAGCATTCAGGATCGCGTCCTTCGTCATGATATCTCTGGGGCGGATATTTTTCCGATACATTTCCATAACCTGCATACCTGCATGTTTCGCCAGACGGATACGTTCAGAATAAACCGCCGGAATCGTTCCGTTTCCTCTAAGGCCCATTCCCAGAGCCTCTGTAAGGCAGTTCATGGAGTTTGCAGTATACATGCCGGAACAGGAGCCGCAGGTAGGGCAGGCTTTGTTTTCAAATTCTGTAAGTTCCTCTTCTGTGATCTTTCCCGCTGCGTAGGAGCCTACTGCCTCAAACATGCTGGAAAGACTTGTCTTATGGCCATGAATATGTCCCGCCATCATCGGGCCGCCGCTGACAAACACTGTGGGAACATTGATCCTTGCCGCCGCCATCAGAAGGCCCGGGACGTTTTTGTCACAGTTGGGAACCATTACCAAAGCGTCAAACTGATGAGCGACCGCCATTGCCTCAGTGGAATCCGCGATCAGATCTCTTGTTACAAGAGAGTATTTCATTCCGATATGACCCATGGCGATGCCATCGCAGACAGCGATGGCAGGAAATACCACCGGGGTTCCTCCGGCCATAGCTACCCCCTGCTTTACAGCGTTTACGATTTTATCCAGATTCATATGTCCCGGCACGATCTCATTGTAAGAACTTACAATACCCACCAGAGGACGTTCCATCTCTTCTTTTGTCATTCCCAGCGCATTGAACAGGGATCTGTGAGGAGCCTGCTGAGAACCTTTTTTTACTGCGTCACTTTTCATCTTCCATCTCTCCTTTATCTGCTGCTGTATATAAAACTGATATTTTCTTCACACGGCCTTTATGCCTGCCGGCTCAGACTGCCTCCGCGATCAGATCTCCCATCTCCGCGGTTCCTACTTCCGTACAGCCCTCTGACATAATGTCTCCTGTACGGTATCCGTCTGTAAGAACTTTCTGTACGGCTGCCTCAACAGCATCCGCTTCCTGATCCAGATCCAGAGAATAACGGAGCATCATTGCCGCTGACAAGATCGTCGCTATAGGATTCGCCTTGTTCTGTCCCGCAATATCCGGCGCGGAACCGTGGCTGGGCTCATAGAGACCGAACTTTGTATCGTTAAGGCTGGCGGAGGAAAGCATTCCGATCGAACCCGTTACCATGCTGGCTTCGTCAGAAAGAATATCGCCGAACATGTTCTCTGTAAGGATCACGTCAAACTGTCCCGGATTATGCACAAGCTGCATCGCACAGTTATCTACAAGCATATGTTCCAGTGTAACTTCCGGATAATCTGCCGCCACTTCCTCTACGACTTTTCTCCATAGACGGGAGGAATCCAGAACATTTGCCTTGTCCACGCTTGTCACTTTTTTGGAACGCTTCATGGCAATGTCAAAAGCCTTTACTGCAATGCGGCGGATTTCATTTTCGTTGTAGGTCAGCGTGTCGATCGCTGTTTTTACACCGTTTTCTTCTATGGTTTTTCTTTCTCCGAAATAAAGGCCTCCGGTAAGCTCACGGACAATGATCATATCAAAGCCGTCTCCTATGACTTCTTCCTTTAAGGGACAAGCCTTTTGAAGCTCTTTATATAGATAGGCTGGACGAAGATTTGCAAACAGATTCAGTGCCTTGCGGATCGCCAGAAGGCCGGCTTCCGGACGTTTGGACGGTTCAAGCTGATACCATGGGGAAGTTTTCGCGTCTCCGCCGATGGAACCCATCAATACCGCGTCGGAGGCTTTCGCCTCGGCTACGGCCTCTTCAGTTAAAGGCACTCCGTGTACGTCGATAGAGGCTCCTCCCAAAAGGACCTCTGAATAAGTAAATGTATGATCATATTTCCGGCAGACCGCGTCCAGGACCTTCCTGGCCTCCCGAACGATCTCCGGACCGATCCCGTCGCCGGGGATCAAAGCGATTTTGTAGTTCATTTTCTGTTCCCTCTTTCCATAGTTCCGCAGAATGTCTGCAGATTTCCTTCTATGATAACGCAATTTCCGATTTATTTCAACCTGTTAAAGCGAAAAATCGTTAAATTCCTGTCAGGAATCAGGAAAAAGAAAAATCCCCGTCGCCTTGGACGGGGATCCTCTCCACGCGGTTACGCAGAAGCCTGTTCTGCTTTCTCTACTTCCGCGATTGCCTGTTTTCTCATAGGGATACGGCAGTTCTTGTTGTTGCCGAATTCCACAATAACGTCTTCTTCTGTCATATCAATGACCACGCCGTAGAAACCGCTTGTCGTCACAATGCTGTCTCCCACTTCCAGGCTGTTGATCATTGCCTGAAGTCTCTTCTGCTCCTTCTTCTGCGGACGGATCATCAGGAAATACATAATTCCAAAAACTACAACGATCCATAAGATCATCATGCCGGTACCGGCTGCTCCGCTGGCTTCCATTCCAATTCCTCCTGTTTCTTCAAAATAATATTAGTCATCAAAACAATATCATACACAAAAATGTACGTTTCTTCAAGTGTTTTTCGTATTTTTTATGCCTTTTCCCCCTGTCTGAAACTCTCCAGGCGCATTTTCTTGTATTCCGCGAAATTCCCCGCGTCCAGGGCGTCGCGGATCTCTTCCATCAGATGATTATAGAAATAAAGATTGTGGAGCACGCAGAGGCGCATTCCCAGCATCTCCTTCGCTTTCAGCAGATGGCGGATATAGGCCCTGCTGTAGTGGCGGCAGGCCGGACAGCCGCATTCCTCATCGATGGGCCGCATATCCAGTTCATATTTCACATTGAACATGTTCATTTTGCCATGGTTGGTGTATACATGTCCGTGGCGTCCGTTCCGGCTGGGGTATACGCAGTCGAAGAAATCCACGCCGCGCTCCACGCCTTCCAGGATATTTGCCGGAGTTCCCACTCCCATAAGATAAGTAGGTTTGTTCTGCGGAAGGTACGGCACCACTGCATCCAGAATACGGTACATTTCCTCATGGGTTTCCCCTACCGCAAGACCGCCTACCGCATAGCCGTCCAGATCCATCTCCGCTATCTGCTGCGCGTGAGCTATGCGGATATCTTCATATATGGCACCCTGATTAATGCCGAAAAGGAGCTGGTTTTTATTTATGGTGTCGGGAAGGCTGTTCAGTCTTGCCATCTCTTCTTTGCATCGTTTCAGCCACCGGGCTGTGCGGGCCACTGACCGCTGCACATAATCCCGCTCCGCCACGCTGCTGGGACACTCGTCAAAGGCCATGGCGATGGTGGAGGCGAGGTTTGACTGGATCTGTATACTTTCCTCCGGTCCCATAAATATCTTATGTCCGTCAATATGAGACTGGAAGTGAACTCCCTCTTCTTTTATTTTTCGCAGTTTTGCCAGGGAAAACACCTGAAATCCGCCGGAATCCGTCAGGATCGGCCTGTCCCATACCATGAATTTATGCAGCCCGCCAAGCTGCTTCACAACCTTGTCTCCCGGGCGCACATGAAGGTGATAAGTGTTGGAAAGCTCCACCTGCGTACCGATCTCATGAAGATCCATTGTGGACACCGCGCCTTTGATCGCTCCGATCGTTCCTACATTCATAAATACAGGCGTCTGTATCACTCCGTGAACCGTATGAAATTCCGCCCGTTTCGCCCTTCCTTCTGTTTTCAGCAATTTATATTCCGCCATTTTTCGCCCTCTTTCCTTTTTCTTCAGTCCTGTTCTTCCCACATCGCCGCGCCTTTTGCAGGCGATATGCCGGATGTTTCATTTTCCGTCAAGTATACCTTGGTTTTCCTGAAATGTAAAGAGCCGGGCAGGAAGAATCCTTTCTTTTGTAAATCAGATGGTTTTTATCCAATTTTTAGTTCTCCGCCCTTTATTTTCCCCAAAGGATTGTTGAACTTTTACATTGTCATTTTAAAAACTTTGTCGTATAATGTTACAGAATTGGGGTTTCCCATTTACATTTAATAAGAAAGAACATGTATAAAAATAAATAGAAAAAGAGGAGGTAGGTTCATTTTTGATGAGTACATACACATTAGGAATCGATATCGGATCTACAACTGTAAAAATCGCCATTCTTGATGAAAATGAAAAACTGCTGTTCGCCGATTATGAACGGCATTTTGCTAATATCCAGGAAACTCTGGCAGATCTTCTCCAGAAAGCATACGACAAATTAGGAGAAGTTTCTCTGCATCCGGTGATCACCGGTTCCGGCGGTCTGACTCTTGCCAATCATCTGGAAATTCCTTTTGTCCAGGAAGTGATCGCCGTTTCCACATCTTTACAGAAAATCGCCCCTCAGACAGATGTCGCCATTGAGCTCGGCGGAGAGGACGCCAAGATCATCTACTTTGAGGGAGGAAATATTGAGCAGCGTATGAACGGTATCTGCGCCGGAGGAACCGGTTCTTTTATCGATCAGATGGCTTCTCTTCTCCAGACCGACGCTTCCGGACTGAACGAATATGCGAAAAATTATAAGGCCCTTTATCCGATCGCGGCCCGCTGCGGCGTGTTCGCGAAAACAGATATCCAGCCGCTGATCAACGAGGGAGCGACAAAAGAGGATTTATCCGCATCTATTTTTCAGGCTGTGGTGAATCAGACGATTTCCGGTCTTGCCTGCGGCAAGCCGATCCGCGGACATGTAGCTTTTCTTGGAGGGCCTCTTCACTTTCTTTCCGAACTGAAGGCAGCCTTTATCCGTACCCTGAAACTGGACGACGTGCATACCATTGTTCCTGAAAATTCCCATCTTTTCGCAGCTATGGGATCTGCCATGAACGCAAAAGAGGAAGTTTCCGTTTCTCTGACAGAGTTAAAAGACCGTCTCCGCCAGTCCATCAAACTTGATTTTGAGGTGGAGCGTATGGAGCCTCTGTTCGCCACAGAGGAGGATTATGAAGCCTTCCACCGCCGTCAGTCAGCCTATAAGGTATCTACCGGCGATCTGGAATCTTATAAAGGAAACTGTTATCTGGGCATCGATGCGGGAAGCACTACCACCAAAACAGCTCTTGTGGGCGAGGACGGAAGCCTTCTTTACTCCTTCTACAGCAACAACAACGGAAGCCCGTTAAAGACGGCGATCCGGTCGATCCAGGAGATTTATTCCCGCCTTCCCAAGGACGCGCATATCGCCTACTCCTGTTCTACCGGTTATGGAGAAGCGTTGGTGAAAGCCGCTCTTCTTCTGGACGAAGGCGAAGTGGAAACCGTTTCTCATTATTATGCGGCAGCCTTTTTTGATCCGGAGGTTGACTGTATTCTGGATATCGGCGGCCAGGATATGAAGTGCATCAAGATAAAGAACCAGACGGTAGACAGTGTACAGCTTAACGAAGCGTGCTCCTCCGGCTGCGGTTCCTTTATCGAAACTTTTGCCAAATCTCTGAACTACAGCGTGCAGGATTTCGCAAAAGCAGCGCTGTTTGCCAAACATCCCATTGATCTTGGAACACGGTGTACCGTATTTATGAATTCCAAGGTTAAACAGGCTCAGAAAGAGGGGGCGGAGGTTTCGGATATCTCCGCAGGTCTCGCCTATTCCGTAATTAAGAATGCTCTCTACAAAGTGATCAAGGTTTCCGACGCGTCAGAACTTGGAAAACACATTGTAGTACAGGGAGGAACTTTCTACAACGACGCGGTGCTCCGCAGCTTTGAGAAAATCGCGGACTGCCAGGCTATCCGTCCGGATATCGCCGGGATCATGGGCGCCTTCGGCGCAGCCCTTATCGCCCGGGAGCGCTATGAAGAAGGAAAAGAGACAACCATGCTCTCCATCGACAAGATCAATTCCCTCCAGTACACCACTTCCATGGCCAACTGCCGGGGCTGTACAAATAACTGCCGACTGACCATCAATAAATTTTCCGGCGGCCGCCAGTTCGTCAGCGGAAACCGCTGCGAGCGCGGAATCGGAAAAGAAAAGAATAAGGATCATGTTCCCAATCTTTATGAATATAAATATAAACGGCTGTTTTCCTATGAGCCTCTGTCTGCAGATAAGGCGGAGCGGGGACAGGTGGGGATCCCCCGTGTTCTGAATATGTTCGAGAACTATCCTTTCTGGTTCACTTTCTTTACAAAGCTGAAATACCAGGTAGTGCTTTCTCCTACCTCCACCAGAAAGATCTACGAACTGGGAATCGAATCTATTCCCAGCGAGTCGGAATGCTATCCTGCCAAACTGGCCCATGGCCATGTAAGCTGGCTGATCAAAAAAGGGGTGAAATTTATTTTCTATCCCTGCATTCCTTACGAGAGGAACGAATTTCCGGACGCGGTAAACCACTACAACTGTCCCATCGTCACCTCCTATGCCGAGAACATCAAGAACAACGTGGATGAACTGAGGGATCCTTCCATAGATTTCCGCAATCCATTCCTGGCGTTTACCTCTGAGGCAATCCTCACGGACCGTCTGGTGGAAGTCTTTAAAGATATCCCCGCCCAGGAGGTTAAAGACGCCGCCCATGCCGCCTGGGAGGAGCTTGCGGCTGTGCGCAGGGACGTTCAGAAAAAAGGGGAGGAAACTCTGGAGTATCTGGAAAAGACAGGAAGAAGAGGAATTGTCCTTGCCGGCCGTCCTTATCACATTGATCCCGAGATCCATCACGGTATCCCGGATCTGATCAACAGCTACGGCATTGCCGTATTGACAGAGGATTCTGTATCCCACCTGGCACAGATCGAGCGTCCGCTCCGTGTCAACGACCAGTGGATGTATCATTCCCGTCTGTACGCGGCAGCCAATTTTGTCAAGACAAAGGATAATCTGGATCTCATCCAGCTTAATTCCTTCGGCTGCGGCCTGGACGCCGTTACTACAGACGAGGTTTACGAAATTCTGGAGGGAAGCGGCAAGATCTATACCTGCCTGAAGATTGACGAGGTAAATAATCTGGGAGCGGCCCGTATCCGCGTACGTTCTCTTCTCGCCGCCATCCGCGCAAAAGAGAAACAGAATGAACACCGGACTATCCAGCCGGCTTCTATAAATAAAGTTGTTTTCACAAAGGAGATGCGCAAAGATTACACTATCCTTTGTCCTCAGATGTCTCCCTTCCATTTCGGCATCCTCCAGGCCGCCTTCAACACCTGCGGCTA
This sequence comes from Candidatus Blautia intestinipullorum, assembly GCA_019120475.1. Taxonomy (GTDB): domain Bacteria; phylum Bacillota; class Clostridia; order Lachnospirales; family Lachnospiraceae; genus Blautia_A; species Blautia_A intestinipullorum. Next base: position 14,824 of record DWVA01000255.1, read on the forward strand.
CCATCTGGAGGTACTGCCAAACGACAACAAAGGCGCTGTGGATGTGGGACTGAAGTACGTCAACAACGACGCCTGCTATCCTTCCCTGATCGTAGTAGGACAGATCATGGACGCCCTTTTATCCGGCAAATACGATCTCAACAAGACGGCTGTCATCATGTCTCAGACAGGAGGAGGCTGCCGTGCCTCCAACTATATCGCCTTTATCCGCCGCGCTCTTAAGAAAGCCAATATGGAACAGGTGCCTGTAATCTCCGCAAACTTAAGCGGTCTGGAGAGCAATCCGGGATTTAAGCTTTCTCTCCCGCTGATCAAACGGGTGGTTTACGGAGCTGTATTCGGAGATATTCTGATGAAATGCGTATACCGGATGCGTCCTTACGAGCTGGAAAAGGGAATCGTCAACCGGAAACATAAGATCTGGGAGCAGAGAGTCATCTCCTTCCTGGAGGGAAGCAGCGTCAGCCACAGCCAGTTTAAGAAAATGTGCCGGGATATGGTACATGAGTTTGACCTGATTCCTATCAGTGATGAGAAAAAGCCGCGGGTCGGAATCGTCGGTGAGATCCTGGTAAAATTCCTTCCTGCAGCCAACAATCATCTGGCAGATCTTCTTGAGGCAGAAGGAGCCGAAGCTGTATGCCCCGACCTCATTGACTTCATCAGCTACTGCTTCTTTAACCAGAACTTCAAGTCCCAGTACCTTGGCTTCAAAAAATCCAAGGCTACTATCGCCAACTGGGGAATCAAGGGGATCGACTGGATCCGCAAAACGGCAAACGAAGCGCTTTCCCAGAGCCGCCACTTTACGCCTGCCGCCGATATCCGTGATCTGGCGAAAATGGCGGAACCTATCGTATCTCCGGGAAATCAGACAGGAGAAGGCTGGTTCCTGACTGGTGAGATGATGGAGCTGATCCATGCCGGAGTTCCGAACATTGTCTGCATCCAGCCATTCGGCTGCCTGCCGAACCATATTGTAGGCAAAGGAGTTATCAAAGAAATCCGCCGCACACATCCTGAAGCCAACATCGTAGCCATCGACTACGATCCCGGCGCCAGCGAGGTAAACCAGCTGAACCGCATTAAGCTGATGCTTTCTACAGCGGTAAAGAATCTGAATAAAGAGAATAAAAAAGACGCGTAAAAACTTTTCCCCGCCCTGCTTGCAGCAGGACGGGGAATTTGCTGTAAAGAAAGCGGCACTGACTATGTTCTTTTTCCGCCTTTCACTTTACATCTATGATCCTCGTGGCCGCATAGTCCGCAAAGTCTCTGTCGTGCTCTACAAGAAGCATTGCGGGCTTATATTTCCGGATCAGTTCCATGATCTGTCTCCTGGAAAAAATATCAATATAATTCATGGGCTCGTCCCAGATATAAAGATGGGCCTTCTGACATAAGCTTCCTGCAAGAAGTACCTTCTTTTTCTGCCCCTGGCTGTAATCCTCAATCCTTTTTTCAAACTGCGCCCGGGAAAAATCCAGCTTCCTGAGGAGCGCAAGAAACAGCGTTTCATCGATTTCATGGATGCGGGCGTATTCTCTCAGGGTTCCCGCAAGTCCGGAGGTATCCTGCGCGACATAAGAGATCACCAGACCGCCGGCAAGATTTATTTTTCCTGATATCTCCAACTGAGAGAAAGTGTCTTCTTTTTTCTTATTTTCACCGGCCTCCTCCATTTTCCTCTCCGGTATTATTACGCTCCCGCTTTCCTGCAGTATCGCTTTCAGGATACTGGATTTTCCGCTTCCGTTCCTTCCATGGAGAAGGACTCTTTCTCCCTGCTTTATTTCCATATTCCAGTTTTCCAGAATAGTTTTTCCGGAACCGCGGTACTTCAGCGAAACGTCTTCCATAGATACGAGACATTCTCGGTGATGACGCAAAGGATAAAGCTTTAAATCTTCCACTGTCTCAATGTTTTTCAAAAGACCTCTTTTCTCATCCGCAGCAGCTTCCATACGGCTCTCGATATTTTTGGAGCGCTTCATCATTTTTGCCGCTTTATGTCCGATATACCCTCTGTCTGGCCGGAGCCCTGCAGTTCTTGTTCCCTTCTTTGTTTTCTCTACGTCATCCGACCATTTTCCAGCCTGTCTCGCCGCACTTTCCAGACGCCGGATATCTTTTTTCAGCTTTTCATTCCGGCTGATCTCATGGATATCCTTCTTTTCCTTCTCTTCCTCCCAGGTGGTAAAGTTTCCCTTTATCACTTCAATATCCGCCCTGTTGACAGCCAGGATATGATCCACGCAGCCGTCCAGGAAGTATCTGTCGTGGGATACCAGGATAAACCCTTTCTTTTTCTTCAGGTATTCCATTACCATCTGGCGCGCCTCCATATCCAGGTGGTTGGTCGGCTCGTCAATTAAAAGGAACTGGTTCTCTCCTGCAAAAAGCACCGCCAGCATCACCTTCGTCTGCTCCCCACGGCTCAGAGAAGAAAAAGGCCGGTACATCACTTCCGTATCCATTCCAAGAAGGGAAAGTTCGCAGCAGATCTGCCAGAATTCACAGGATGGATTCATCTCCTCCGCGATCTGCATGGTATCCTGATCTTCCTCTTTTACGGAAAAGGGAAAATATTGGAACCTAACGCTGGATATAATCTGTCCTTCATAAGGATATTTCCCCTCCAGAAGCCTCAGAAGCGTTGTCTTTCCCCTTCCGTTCCTTCCTGTCAGCCCCAGTCTCCAGTCCGTATCAAGCTGAAAGGAAACATCTTCAAACACCGGCTCAAATGCGCCCTCATAGCAAAAACTCATATGATTTATCTGTATCAACGACATACGGCCGCCTCCCTCTGTACTCATTTTATCTTCCTTCTTGTCCACTGACTTCAAGTCTTTTCACGGATCTTCCCTGTTTGTCTGCATGACAAAAAGAGCGCAGAATAAATCCGCGCTCTTCATAATCTGTCTGCACGCAAAGCCGGCTTACGCACCGGTTCTGCACCGCCTCTTCCTGAGAAGCGGCCAACAGCCAATATAATCACATGCAAGGATCCTTTCTGCATACACGCAGACATCCGCCGTCCTTTCTCAGACCGCGTTCAGTCTTATCCGTGTCAATATGAATATCATATTATCTGCAGAAAGTCTTCATCCTTCCATCTCCTATCTGAACAAAATCTCACCAGAGAAATCCGTTTTCTTTCTGATAAAAGCCCAAACACGATATCAGCCAAAACAGTTCCCCGGCATCTGCTTTTTAAAATATCACATCCAGGAATCTATGTCAATCACTCAACGGCAAATATTTTTCTTTACTTTCTTCCATGGAGCTTTCCGGCGATTTTCACCAGATAAGCGCCTCCCGGCATCCGGGACAGTTTCTCCCGGGAAGGTCCCTCCAGAAGAAGATAGACCAGAAGGTAAACTGCGGCTGCCAGAATAACAGCCAGGATCAGGCAGACTGCATTGGAACGGATCAGGCGGTACAGCCCGTAATAAGTCAGTCCCGCCACAGCGCACATGGGAACAGACGCCAGAACAGGATTCAAATATGCGCTCTTCCATGGATTTTTATATCTCAGGTACTTCTTCATGGCTATATCATTGAGAATGCAGACAACTACCGCATATATGATCATAGCGACAAGAAGGGAATAAATTCCAAGGTCTGTGAATATAAGCAAAAGCACTACCGCCACCACGTCCACCACAAGAGCTGCCGCGGCAGTGATCATGGGGATTTTGGGTTTTCCGATCCCCTGCAGAACGCCGTTGGAAATATTGGACATTCCGTTTAAAAGGATCGTAAAAGAACCCAGCATCAAAAGTTTTCCGGCCACTCCGTTTGATCCTCCGAACAAGAAGGAAACAATAGGCTGGGATAAGGTCGCCAGGCCTACGGCGCAGGGAACGGAAATAAACATGGAAAGCTGGACCGTCTGATCGATCCTGCGTCGCGTCTCCTTCATATCCTTCACTGCATACAGGGCAGATATCTCCGGAATCATAGAGGTAGGCGCCGCGCTGGAAAGAGTCAGCGGTATGTTAATGATACTCATAAAGTAAGTAGCATACTCTGCATACATCATACTCAGCGCATCTGCGTCCGCTCCCTGACGTCCCAGGATCTCGGAATAAAGCAGACCGTTCAGATAACCGTTCACATTATATATAAAAGCGCTGAGGATGATCGGAGATACGATCAGCACGATCAGCTTTAAAATCTGCCTGTAAGACTGTTCCCGGTGAGAGCGGTCTCTTGCCACCCGGGTTTGGATCCCCCGACGGTTCAGCCCGTACACCAGAAGCATAAACAAAAGAGCTACCACAACTCCCGCCGTAGTTCCCACAGTAGATCCTGCTGCTCCCCATTTTGCGTTCTGTCCGGCTGTCCCGTCCGACAGATATCTGATAAAGAGCCACGCGGCCAGAAGGCTTACCGCAGCGTTAAAGATCTGTTCCAGGATCTGGGACACCGAGGTAGGCAGCATATTCTGATATGCCTGGAAATATCCTCTGTATACGCCCAGGAT
>DWVA01000256.1 GCA_019120475.1 Candidatus Blautia intestinipullorum
CAGCGGAGTGGAGACAGATATGTGGAAAGATCCGGTCAAGATTAAAAAAGCGGTGGATATCCTGCGGAGATTTAGAATCTGATTTATGCTGTACGGATCTTTCACGGATCATACAGCGGTTGATTTTGGAAATTTCTGGGATGGAAAATTCATGAACAAGAAATTTGGGAGAAAAAATAGAATTTTGTTCTAACGTCATCATAAAACGAAAAGAAAAAGGAGAACAGTCATGTCAAGAGGAAGGTTTGGAATACACGGCGGACAGTATATTCCGGAAACGCTGATGAACGCGGTTCTGGAGCTGGAGGAAGCCTATGAGCATTATAAAAACGATCCGGAATTTAACCGGGAACTGACGGAACTTCTGAACGATTACGCAGGACGGCCGTCAAGACTTTATTATGCCACTCATATGACAGAAGATCTTGGCGGCGCAAAAGTGTATCTGAAAAGAGAAGATCTGAATCACACGGGAGCCCATAAGATCAATAATGTTCTGGGCCAGGTGCTTCTGGCAAAAAAGATGGGGAAGACACGGGTGATCGCTGAAACGGGAGCGGGACAGCATGGCGTAGCCACAGCTACGGCGGCGGCTCTTATGGGAATGGAATGTGAGGTTTTCATGGGAAAAGAGGACACGGAAAGACAGGCGCTCAACGTATACCGGATGCGGCTTCTGGGGGCAAAAGTCCATGCAGTTACTTCCGGTACGGCCACTTTGAAGGATGCTGTGTCAGAAACCATGCGGGAGTGGACGAACAGGATCGCAGACACTCATTATGTGCTGGGCTCTGTCATGGGGCCTCATCCGTTTCCGACGATCGTGCGGGATTTTCAGGCTGTGATCTCAAAGGAGATCAAAGAACAGATTCTGGAAAAAGAAGGACGGCTGCCTGACGCAGTACTGGCCTGCGTAGGCGGCGGCTCCAATGCCATAGGAAGCTTTTACCATTTCATTGAGGACAAAGAGGTACGGCTGATCGGCTGCGAGGCAGCGGGAAGAGGCGTGAACACGGCGGAGACGGCGGCTACTATTGCCACCGGAAGACTGGGGATCTTTCATGGAATGAAATCTTATTTCTGCCAGGACGAATATGGACAGATCGCTCCGGTATATTCTATTTCCGCGGGATTGGACTATCCGGGGGTAGGGCCGGAACATGCCTGGCTTTATGATACCGGCAGAGCGAAATATGTTCCTGTAACTGATGAGGAGGCGGTAGACGCCTTTGAGTATCTTTCCAGAACAGAGGGGATCATTCCTGCTATAGAAAGCGCCCATGCGGTAGCTTACGCCAGAAAACTGGTTCCACAGATGGAAAAAGACCAGTGCGTGGTGATCACCATTTCCGGACGGGGAGATAAGGACTGCGCGGCCATCGCGCGTTACAGAGGGGAGGATATTCATGAATAAGAGAATTACAGACGCATTTGCCAAAGGAAAGGCTTTTATTCCTTTTATCACCTGCGGAGATCCGTCTTTGGAGACAACGGAAGAGCTTGTATACGCTATGGAAAAGGCCGGGGCGGATCTTATCGAGCTGGGGATCCCGTTTTCAGATCCTACTGCGGAAGGACCGGTGATCCAGGCGGCAAATATCCGGGCGCTGTCAAATGGAGTGACTACAGATAAGATATTTGAGATGGTGGAAAAGATGCGGAAAAAAACATCGGTCCCCATGGTGTTCATGACTTATGCCAATGTAGTGTTTTCCTACGGAACAGAGAAATTCTGCCGGAGGGCGGCGGAAACAGGAATGGACGGGCTGATCCTGCCGGACGTGCCCTTTGAGGAAAAAGAAGAGTTTGCCTCTGTCTGCCGAAAATATGGACTGGATCTGATCTCACTTATCGCGCCTACTTCTCACGAAAGAATCAGGGAGATCGCAAAAGAGGCGGAAGGCTTTGTATACTGTGTATCCTCCCTTGGCGTAACAGGAGTGAGAAAAGAGATCACCACCGATATCGGAGAAATGGTGAAGATGGTAAAGTCGCAGAAAAATATCCCCTGTGCGGTGGGTTTTGGAATCTCAACGCCGGAACAGGCGGAAAAAATGGCTTCCCAGGCAGATGGGGTGATCGTGGGCTCCGCCATTGTGAAACTCTGTGAAGCCTATGGAGAAGACTGTGTTCCTTATGTATACGAATATGTGAAAAAAATGAAGGACGCTGTCAGGATCTGACGATTACAAAAGAAAGGACTGCTCTCTGTATATGCCGGTCAAGTGTCTGAAAGGGGCAGTACAGGAGCACCGGATGGGCGGCGCTCCTGTACTCGGATATCACAGCGGCTTTCGGGCTGCTGTTCTGTTAGTCGTCAGTTGATCTTACATCTACCCACTGATGGGTTTTTGCGGACTCGAGAATAGCGTCGGAAATAAGCTCGATAGCGTATCCGTCCCGGAAGTTGGGAGCCGCTTCAGAACCGTCCTGAAGAGCCCGGAAGAAATCGTAACATTCGATGATCTTTGTTTCCGTATATCCGATTCCCAGAGCAGGAATCGGCCAGAGACCCTCTCCGTAGGGATGGTTGGGGCCTGTATAAACTGTACGGAATCCGCGGCGGTCAGAGGCGTCGTCCGCGAAGCACACCTGAAGCTCGTCTCTTCTTTCATAGTTGAAATAGATGGAGCCTTTTGTGCCGTGGATTTCAAAAGTAATATAATTATTTCTTCCCCATGCATTTCGTGTAGCTTCAATACTGCCGAAAGCGCCGTTCGTGCATTCCACCATAAAAATACACTGGTCATCTACATCCACAGCTTTTTTAGGCGTATTTTCCCCAACACGGGCATTTCCGAGAGAATCGGACATTCCGGACTGGAAGGGCCTTTCTTTGATATAAGTCGCTGTTCTTGCGTTTACTTTCTTAAAATCTCCTACAAGGAAACGGAGCATGTCCACCACGTGGGTTCCGATATCGCCAAGAGCGCCGCTTCCGCATACTGCTTTCTGGAACCGCCAGGAGAGAGGAGATTCCGGATCCGCGGACCAATCCTGCAGATAAGTGCCGCGAAAATCAAGGATTTCCCCGATGGCGCCTTCGTCGATATATTTTTTGGCAAGCTGTACGGCAGGCGTTTTGCGGTAATTAAACGCAACCATGGTTTTTACATTATTCTTCTTTGCGGCAAGGTACATTCTCCGTGCCTGCTCGGAAGTCAATGCCAGCGGCTTTTCGCAGATAATGTGTTTTCCGGCTTCTGCGGCAGCGATGGCGATATCGGCGTGAGCATTGTTTGGCGTACAGATATCCACAACGGCAATGGAAGGATCGTTGATGATATCATGCCAGTCTGTGGAATATGATTCAAAACCCAGTTTGTCTTTTGCGTCTCTGGCGATGTCTTCGTTCATATCCACGATCATTTTTTTTACAGGAATCGCCGGGGCGGGCCAGAAGAACATCGGCATTCCGGCATATGCGATAGAATGAGCCTTGGCCATAAAGCCTGCTCCGATCAGTCCTATGTTTATCTTTTTGATTTCCATAAAATAACTCCTTTTCTTCTATATCTAACTAGTCTATCAGGTTTTCCGGAAAAGCTTGCTCAGATCACAAACTGTCTCATATAGCGGTATGAGATGCGCAGCGAGTCGATGATCCTTTCCGTTGAACCTTCGAACGCCTTGTCTTCGATTTCTATGCAGGTGTAGCTGTCATATCCGATATCTGTCAGGGCAGATACATATTTTCCCCAGTCTACATCGCCCAGGCCGGGAAGCTTGGGAGACATGAAGTCCAGCGGATAGGCCATGATCCCCACGTCGTTCAGCTTGTCCGGATAAACCTTGATGTCCTTGTAGTGTACATGGAAAATTTTGTCCTTAAACTCATACAGCGGTTTGATGTAATCGATCTGCTGCCATACGAAGTGAGAGGGATCGTAGTTCAGACCGAAGAAATCGCTGGGGATCAGCTCGAATGCTTTGCGCCAGATGGCCGGAGTGGTCATCAGGTTCTGGCCTCCCGGCCACTGGTCCGGACCGAAGAGCATGGGGCAGTTCTCGATGGCGATCCGTACTTTGTATTCTTCGGCGAGTTTAATAATGGGAGTCCATACTTCTTTGAATATCTTCAGGTTTTCTTCTACGGTAAGATTCTGAACCCGGCCGATAAAAGTGGTTACTGTGTCAACATGCAGCTTCGGAGCTGCGGCGATCATAGCTTTCAGATGGTCCACAGCTTTTTTGCGTTCTTTTTCATCGTCCGTTATGGTGTTGGGATAATAAGCCAGAGCGGAGATCGCTACTTTTTTTCTGGAACAGTATTCGTTAATATATGCAATTTTATCATCTGTAAGAGCTTCGATATCAATATGAGTGATACCGGCGTAGCGTCTGGCAGCCTTTTCTTTTGGCCAGCAGGCTACTTCTACACACTCGTAGCCGAGAGCCGCGGCGGTATCGATCACTTCTTCAAAAGAATAGGTATCCAGAATAGAACTGATAAAACCAAGTTTCATAAATCAGATACTCCTTTCGGTTTTTTATGCTTATAAAAATATTGTTGTAGTGAATATGTGCAGAAATAAAATATTTGCGCAAATTTTTCTTAAAAACAATTATGAAGAAAAGCGGAATAAAAATCAATGCGCAAAACTCACAAAAGAGAAAATGTGAAATTGTGAAAAACAGACAAAAAATGAAAAAATGAGAAAAATATATTGACGAAAAGTACAGAAGGGGCTATAGTGAGTGCAAATGAAATTTGCGCAAATTTTTATGAAAAAAGGAGGTATGACACATGAGAGTAGGCTATATGA